>CAZZZY010000024.1:17163-19349 GCA_964658545.1 uncultured Acetobacteraceae bacterium
CCCACCAAAACCATAAAAATTATTTTGCGAGAGAATTTGTATCATCAATTTTTACTCACTGAGCCGTAAATAAAAACCGTAATAGTTATGTACAAATCGCTCAGGATGAAATGGGATAGAACAGGTACGATTTAATTTCCAACTATCGATTAATTCATAGCCAATTGATGTAAGAGAACCGAGAAACTGAATCCGGTTATGAATTTTGTATGGACTAAAAGCATAGCCGATATTTTGCAATGTTATAAAAGATTCGCCTTCATAAAACGGTGTATGATTGATTAAGATATGCCTTGGCTTTACTTTCAGTTCTCTTATAATATCAGCTAGTGATGCTTCTAGATATTGCAAAGTGCCAACCGTAAGAAGAATATCCATCCCCTCCGCTTTAGCAAAATCCCCTGTAAAGGACAAACCTGGACTGTCAATTTCTCTGGTCAACTTCTCTCCAGCTATAATTAGCTCTGGGAGTTCGCACACCAACCAGCTAAGATTATTAGGGTATTGGAGATACTTACGGCAAGCATAATAGCTGACACCTACATTACCGCCAAGATCAAAAACGGTTGAACTATTATTGAAGGCTGACTTGAGCCAAAAGACCATTGGATAGTCAATAAGATCAAGCTTACCTAACTCGCGTCTAGTAGTTAACTGTGCTACTGAGCGATGATTGTGAATTTCAGGCTGGCTGTGGCTGATGCGAGAACCCGAAGGAAGGGCTTTCAAGGCTTCAGAATAGGTATTGAAAACCCCACGATATGATAGATGACGGAAAAAATACCAGTAGTAGTAATAGTAATCTGAAACAATGGGGATGTTTCTCACTATCTTCGTAACAAACTTCTGTATTTTATCTACCATCCCTTGGGTAAATTTAATCGGATCAATGAGCTTTTTAAAACTGGAGTAGAAGTGCAAATCTTCAGCCTCAGTGGTGCGATTAGAAACTTTATCGGCTAATGACTTGATCGAATTCTGCTTATTCGTGGATGGTTTAGTTAGTGACATATCGAAAAACCTAATCTTAATCTGGTATATGCTTTGTTTTCAATAATTACGACAGATGATTATCGCTTTAGCAACCTCACGGCCCCTTGGAAAAGTTTTGCTGGGGCAGTAATTCTTTTTATACCGGAGCGAAGCAACTCATCATGATTTTCTGGCTTTCGTTTAGAGAACATTTCGACAGCAAGAATTTTGGTTTGATCTTGCAATGCAGATTGTCCTGGAGGACTTGGCAGCATACCTAGTTTTCGGAGGTAATAATTAATCTGATAAATTCTGGAGTGTAAATCGCACGTCTTCAAACAAAAGTTAATACTCAGGGAAACAGAATAACTATCTCTATTTTTAACCCAGTGTGGGGCTAGTACTGGATGGTGAACTCCTTTTCCTGGAACTAAGTGGTTCACACTTGCCTTGCTTTGGTTCTCCTCTCGGTAATTCGCTGATGAAATATGCCCTAAATAGAAATTCTCAATCTCTTCTTCTGTCAACACAGTTCGATCATTTTGATCGAACAGATGGACATCCTTGTCACCATGTATTTGAAATAAGAAATTACAATCATGGTCAATATGGTAGGGAGTGATTGAGTGAGGAGAAGAAACAATAATGGTAGCTATTGACCAGGTAATCTCTCGATGTAAAGGAACAGTTGTAATATCTTCAAGTTCAATCAAAGTTTTATCTAGTAAAGCCTTATAGTCTGGGTCAACATGGGCACTCTTAAACATCACAAAAGAATCTGATTCTTCAATGTTTAATATCGAGTCCACAATTTGTTTTTTCTTTGGGATTTGCTCCCATTTCATCCCAGGAGATTTGCCGCTTCTCAGACACAGAAGTTGTCCTTTAGGAAAGAGGGTATTTGCAAGTTCAACCAGACGAGGAATCTCAAATAAAGGATGCCCTACAAGATTATGAGAAAACATAAATGGAGAATGGTTGAACTTCTCTTGGAAGCCTAGTGTATCTACCTCAATAATGCTTTCAGGAAGCGTCAGAGTTGGCTGCAAAATTTTAGTAAATGAACTCACGATATGCCTCTAAATTACTATTTTTTCTACTATTGTTTCTACTTGTATAACCCAAGTTGCTAGTTATCAAAAAAGGACTATCTATAATACAATACGCTTGGGTTAAGGCTAAAACTCTGTTACCAAAGTCAATTTTTTAACGTA
>CAZZZY010000025.1:0-19054 GCA_964658545.1 uncultured Acetobacteraceae bacterium
ATTTTTAAGTGTCAACTTAACGTTAAATCGGCGATTAAAAACCGCGTCTACACAAGCAAAATTCACCTATCCTGCGGAGGCGAACTAAGCCTATGTAGCCCCGAATAACCTTCGCCTTGGCTATGCTTACCATACTCATTTACCATTTTTAGGAGTTGGTAAGGGGATGCTGAGTCCAGGTAGTTTCTGACTATTATCTACAGGTTGCTGCCACTCTGATAGTTCTCGATTCACGGCATTTGCAAAATCTGTAGATACCAACAGCACATTTATATTTCCATCGGGTTTAGCAGCCGGGTCAGCTTCAGCATACAAGAAACGACCGTTAAAGTTAGATTTACCTAAAATCAACTGATGGCTTTGTCGGTTTTTTAGGTTGATATTGATGGTGGCTGGGGGTTGATCTAGAGCAAATTCTCCAAGCTCTTTTACTGGAGTTGATAAAGTGCGATCGCTCTTACCTTTGACCAACAAATCCATCAGATAAGAAACAATAGCATCATTTGCTGGGCCCGATATCGGAGATTTTATTACCCACTTGGGGTTACTGGATTCAGGGCTACGTTCCAGATTCAAGGTGAGTTTTTTTGTCTTGACTGTTAAAGACTGCACATCATCTGCGGTAAAAGAGAAAATTTGCTGATTTTTCTCCTTGATTTCTTCTCGCACAGTCGCACCCCGAATTTCAGAAAAGTAAACAAAACCACCTAAACCCAGCGCTAGCAGTATCAAAATTAAAGTCGTTCGCGGCAATTTCATTTTTTAATCATTGGGCATTGGGCATGGGGCATTGGTGAAGAGTTAATATTTATAACTCCTATAGCCTTTCTCGACAAGCATGAGGTATAATTTCCCCCTTCCCGCTTCGGGAAGGGGGGTAGGGGGTTAGGTCTGTTTGCATACTTGTACCTCATCAGATTGAAAATTGCTATAACTACTAACTCTTGACTCTTTTCTTACCTTCGTTTCCACCAGATAATAACTGCGATCGCAAACCCAATTAAGGGTAAAACTAACAAAGATGACAATATTAAAAGATTGGCTTGTGTGGTTGTCAGGGTTATCCGACGGTTTTTCGGTTCTTTGGGGCGAATGGAAAGGGGTTGCTGATCCTGTTGACTCAGCCAAGTAACTGAATTGAGGAATACATCTCCATTTAATTGCTGTTGAAACAAACCATCAGTGGCGAAACTAGAATTTCCTAAAACTACTAACCGCGACTCGGTGGCTGTTTGAGATGAGGGAGTGGGGGAAGCAGTAGCCACAGGTGTGGGAGTAGGAGTAACTTTGCCTTTGCTAGTTGGAGATGGCAAGGGTGAAGCTTGCGGAGTATTGCGGCTAGTCTTGTTTTGGGTGGTTGGTGATGGCAGGGGTGAAGGTGTCGGTTCAGCTTGGGGAGTTGAAGCAGATTTAGCTGTTTGTTTTCTGGTTAACGCTACGCCCAAGGTTAGAGGCCCTTTCAGGTCTTTACCTTCATTAAACTCCAATTTTTCGCTTTGGAGGTCGCTTTCTGCCCAGCTTTTGGGATAGGGTTTGGTTCGTAGCAATGGAGTAGCCTTAACACCAGGCACAGAAGTAATTTCCAGTGGTCGGGAAATTGGATAAAAAGAATTGCCGTTACCGAAATCTTTGGTAATTGGATGTTGCCCGTATTCTGTGATTAATGGTGCAGCAGGGCCAAGTCCCACAACGCTTTCACCAGAAACATCGATTGCTAAACGATTATCCAGACGAACACCCCACTCTTTTAATAAGCTGTCAAGTTTGGGATCGGTATTAGGATCAATCATCAGCAGTAAGTTACCGCCCCGATTCATATACTCTTGTAAGGCTTTGACTTCACCTTCAAATAGCCCTCGCTTGGGGCCAGCCACTATCACTACAGCCGCATCTTGAGGAACTTTGGAGGTTTCTCCCAAATTCAGTGGCGATGTTGTGAAATTTTTATCGCCTAATCCCTGAATTGCTTGTGATATTGCACCTTTGCCAGGCGAAAGTTGGCGTTCGCCATGACCTTGGAGTAAGTAAACTTTGGCTGTGGTTGAATTTGTTAGTTGTTGCAGGCGACTAGTTAATCTGATTTCCGACAGGCGTTCATTTTCATTTATTGTCTGTACTAATTGCCGTTTATTTCCAGATTCTAAATAAACTTCCCCATAATCTTTAACGCCAAACTTTTCTGCAAGTCCTGGTCTAGATTGGGGGTCGATGTACTCATATTTAAACTTTGAGCTTTGCCGTTGATAATTTTCTAGCAATTCTCGGTCTTGGGGATTTTGGTTAATATCAAACACCCACACCTTAACTGGCTGTGGTAGGACACTCACCAATTGCCGTGACTGGGGCGCAAGGGTAAACAATTGATTTTCTGTTAAGTCTGCCCGCAAGTGGTAGCGAGTCCCCAAAAAATTAATCAATCCTAAAATTGCTAATACTGCTAGAGTTGCTACTAGGGCATTAGTCCCAGCTTGGGTAGAACGACGCTTCCACCAGTTAGTCTCATAGCTTTGCCATATTATCCCCAATCCACTGATTGCAATTCCCACAATCAGAAATGCTAATGGAATTAGTCCCCACTGTTCAGATACTAACCCAACTGTTAAGCCGACAGTAATTAGGAACGGGCCCAACCAAAACAGATATTTCCACAGTTTCTTTTTTGCAACTATCTTCATATTCTTAAACTATAAGACTACTGCCTTTGAAAGCGCAGTGCATCAATTGATTGAGCCGTGAGAAAAATACCCAGAAAAATGTAACTGGCGAATAAAACTAA
The DNA here is from genome assembly GCA_964658545.1 of uncultured Acetobacteraceae bacterium. Classification (GTDB taxonomy): domain Bacteria; phylum Cyanobacteriota; class Cyanobacteriia; order Cyanobacteriales; family Nostocaceae; genus Nostoc. The sequence goes on from CAZZZY010000025.1 coordinate 2,777, forward strand.
GGCGCTGGTATCAAAAATGCCTTGAATTAAGATGTTGTAATGTTTCAGCAACGACAGATAACTTAAAGCTTCGCCCACTGGACCAGGGATAATTTTGGCGATTAAATCAATGAATAACAATAATAAAATTACTGCAAATGTGAGAACAGCAGACAAAATTGTGCTGTCTGTTAAGGAGGAAATAAACATTCCTAAAGATAATATTGCTGCTGCTAGCAAGATTAATCCCAAATGACCCAGCAAGGGAATTGAGAGTGCCATTGGTGGATTTGACCCACTGATGGCGATCGCTTCAAACACTAGCATGGGTAAGACCATCGTAGTAAAAAATGTGAGCACCCCTAATAACTTACCTACAGCTACCGCCCAATTGGTGATTGGTGACGTGGCTAATAGTTCTAAAGTGCCCCGCTTCCGTTCTTCGGCATAGAGTCCCATCGAGAGAATTGGCAAGATAAACAACAATAGCCACCCCATGCGATCCAAAAATGCCCGGATAAATTCGTAGGGGACATCTATCGGTGGTGTTGGCACTCCTAGTTGTTGCCCTTGTGCATCTATTGCCGCAACTGCTGGTAAAATTCCATCTGGCCCGAGCAAAATCATCACGAAGAATAATCCTGCTATGAACCAAAATACGCCTGCGATCGCATAAGCCAAAGGTGATACAAAATAACTCTGTAACTCTCGGCGATAAATGGCAATAATATTACTCAGTACTATACCCATTTACGCTGCCTCTCCTTTGTTGTCTGCTGCTAAGTCTACCTCAGTCTCGAAATTCTTTTCTTCTGTGGTCAGTTGCAAGAACACATCTTCTAAGGTGGCATTCACTCGCCGCAGTTCATGTAAACCAAAGCCTGCACGCACTAATGTTGCAACAATATCCTTTCCTGGTTCTTTTCCCGGTTTGGATATCACCCGTAGGTAAGCGCGGTTTGTCTGCGGTGGATGACCGTGCATTCCGGCTGTCGGAATTGATTCTATCAGACTCACACCCGCAACATTTTGCAATACTTGTTTTGCTAGGGCGGCTTCTCCTTCTATTTCCAACTCATATCCTGAGCCGCCTGTCAACTGAGTCATCAAATTTTCTGGTGTATTAGTTGCCACAACCTTGCCGCGATTGATGATGGCGACGCGGCTACAAGTCATACTCACTTCTGGCAGAATGTGCGTGGAAAGAATAATTGTGTGAGTACCAGCAAGGCTTTTAATTAAATTCCGCACCTCAATTATTTGTCGGGGATCTAGTCCAACGGTGGGTTCATCAAGAATAATCGCTGGTGGATCGTGGACGATCGCTTGAGCAATTCCTACCCTTTGGCGATATCCTTTAGAAAGTTTGCGAATAATCACCCGCCGCTTGTCTTCTAATTTGCAGCGTTCGATGGCGGCTACTACCTTGTTGGGGCGATCGCCTGCTGGAACTCCCTTAATTCGGGCAACAAAATGTAAAAATCCCTCCACCGTCATGTCTGGATATAACGGCGGTGTTTCGGGTAAATAACCAATCCGTTGGCGTACAGCCAGGGAATTTTCATGGACATCATAACCAGCAATCCGGGCATTACCATTTGTTGCCGGTAAATAACCAGCCAGAATCCGCATGGTTGTGGTTTTACCAGCGCCATTGGGCCCCAGAAGCCCTAAAATCTCCCCAGGCTCGACGCTAAAAGTAACATCAGTAATCGCTGGGGTCGAACCGTATATTTTACTTAGATGCTCAACTTCGATCATCGGTATAGTGGCGATCGCAATTTATTAGGATACCCAATAATCTTAGATCACGATATTGGGTATGGGTAATTGGCACTAAGATTATGGGAGCAACGCGATTTTGTGAAGTTAGATAAACTACTGACTGCACAAAGATGAAGCGTTAGAAACTCCTGACTTCAGGAAGTAGCCAGGAGTCGTTCATACAAAATGGCAGATATACTTAGTGCAAGCGACCTTCACTCCGAAGCTTGTTAGCGAGGCGTTTAATCTCAGCTTCGCCTTGATGTAAGGCATCTGGGTTGGTATGAACCGAGTAGTAACCTAACACTAGATCGTATGGGTGCTTGATGGCGGAACCAAGCACGAAGGTGGTGTCACCTTCCGCATGGAAATCAATGGCAGCATCTGATTCCTCAAAAATCGCAAGCTCGCCTGATGCCAACGTATTCTCATCAGTGTGCAGTATTCCAGCCTGTACAGCAACCCAGCACACAGTGTTACCTACATCTGGTTCAAAGCGCCAATGCTCCTTATCCTTCAGTCGCACAACAAGGTAGTTTATGGATGGTGGTGCAGCAATAGGGCTTTTTGCACTACCGTACCGACCCAACACCACACGTACTGCCCCTTCCTCTTCTACCTGATGCGGAGGCAAATAGACGCTTTCTGCAGGAGCAAGCTCTTGATCAGATGGTAACGCGATCCAAAGTTGAAAGCCCTGCATAAGTGATCCGGCGGCAGCCCCCCCTCTGTGCCAGACACCGCCGCCAGCACGCATCCACTCAACACCTCCTTGTGGAAGAATACCTTGCTTGCCTGTGCTATCTTCATAAGATGCTTCACCTGATAGCATAAAGGTAATTGTCGCAATGCCTGAGTGGGGATGCCATCCAAATCCAGATGCAGTAAGGGATTGTGCCTCAAAATAATCGAGGAACACGAACGGCTTAATTAGCTCTCCAAGGTCAGATGGACTGACCAAGCGAGTGATCGGGCCGTTTCGCTGTCCCCAGGTACGATGAATGATCCGGCGCTTACGGGGTGATTGGGTGCTGTCTCCTGTCTTCCAATCCAAAGATGTGATGCTTGATTTTTCCATAACCATTACGCTGCCTTATGAGATATTTCAGTTATCTGTTTTTCGCGTCTCTCAAAGCTTCAGATCATAAACTTCTCTAGATTTCGGTTATTGTCAGTTATCTAGTTATTAGAGGTAACAAGGTCTGTCTGCGAGCGTCGAAGTCCCTTCCCCGACCAATGACGACTAACTATCACTCGTTGAGGGAGTGGACGGGCGACGAATCGCCAAGCCTTGAACTAGGGTTCTCAGTGCTTCAGACATCGGTATATCCAAAGTCTCTGCAAATTCTTTCAAAAGTGCCAATTCCCTATCGTTAAGCCTCGTTTCAACTCTATTTTTTCTGGACATAATTACGACAATTAACCGTAACTATGATATACTTAAAAGTGTACAGGTTCACTGAGAATATCGCTCTTTTATCACTCCAAGTAGAGGAAAATTAGAAATCTTTGAACGCAACGCTCTAAGCTCGACTTTATCCATTTTTTACAAAGATTCATTTTCAAATTAAGGAACTTTGGATTTCACTTAGTTTGAAAGATATTTTGTACCATTTTTTTGTCTGTATTCACCGCTGCCCTATCCAACTCTGCAATCTCACTGACGTTTAATTGCCAACCCAACGCACCAATATTCTCCCTCGCTTGTTCGACGCTCTTTGCTCCAGGGATAGGAATGGTTCCTTTACAAATGCACCAGTTAATTGCTACCTGTGACATGGTTTTGTTTCTGAACTGTGCTACCTCTTGCAAACATGACAAAAGCGACCTGCCAGCAGAAGCCTCTTTGCGCCTATGCATTCCTCGTAATATCTGTCTAAATAGCAGACCTCGAATGTCTTTGGGCAAAGGGCCTTGCTCAGAGTATTTTCCTGTCAGTAATCCCAAAGCTAGAGGGCTGTAGGCAATCAATTTAATTCCTAACTCATCACAAAGGTCTTTGAGCTTTAGTTGGGTAACAGGATATGTAGATAACAAAGAATATTGAACTTGCAGAGTAGTAATAGGAATGCCTCGTTCAGCAAACTTTTTTTGCACTTGCTTAAGCCGTTTAGGCCCATAATTGGATAGTCCCACTCCCTTGACCAGTCCTTGCTCATACAAATCGGCAAGACCATCTAACAGACCTCCCTCTTGCCAAGGAGCATAATTCGCTGTAGACCAGTGCATTTGTACCAAATCTACGTTTCTTTGCAAGCGTTGGGCAGATGATTTGCAAGCCTTTACCATTGATTGACGTGTCCATCTCCACGGGTAAGCAGCAAGCTTAGTAGCAATACAAATATTGTCTTTGCCTAAACCTACATATTCTCGGTTGAATCGTCCTAGTAGTAACTCACTTCGACCATTCAATCTCCCAGTTCCATAGGAATCACCTGTATCAAATAAAGTTACACCGTTGCTTACACAAAGGTTAAACACCTCTTGCAACTGGTCATCCATACTTTCGTTATATCCCCAAAGCAGTTGGTTGCCCCAGGCCCAAGTCCCGCAGCCCATGCTTGGAAGGGAGAGTTTTGCTGTATTCATTTTGTTAGCGCAGCGTTAGCGAGTCTGCGAGCGTCATTTTGAGTCGCACCTTTGGTGCGCTGGAAGCGCAACTTGAATTTTGAATTCCGTCTTGCGGTACTAGTGAGGGCTTTAGCAACTTCAGCATAACCAATACGATCATCAAAATGAGGCAGCAGATGATCAAGTTTCCTCCTGCTACCTCTGCTTTATCCTAACTACTCAACGCCTTTAAGAACCGTTGCAAACTCTTAAACACACTGGGCTTTTTTGCAGGTGTTGCATCTGTTGTTGTTTGCGGTTGTCCTTTTAAAAGGATCATATCCAATTCATCACCTGATGGTTTTGTGGGTAATTCGGCAATTCTTTGATATTCGCCGTCGGTTTCTAGCCAAACTTCCCACTGTCCTGGGTAGCAGCGACATAAGGCACTTTGATCATCTATGGGGCGCAGGTAATAACAGGATTCAATAGTATTGGTGAAACGCTGACGAATTTGCCTTGCTGCATAACCAATACCCACAACCCCAGAATCTTCTAAACGGGGATTTAACAAGACTACAGGGCGATCGCCTATTACTTCACATAACTTTTCCAACTGCGGCACTTCTACAGAAGTGGGGGCAATGAATAAGAAAATTTCATCCTCTGGCTGAATTTTTGTCTGCAAAGAAGCAGCCCTCCCTGTACCAATATCCAAAATTTCAAATGGTGCATCTGCCCAATTGCGGCGGGCGAGGGCGGCAGCACCCGCGTCGGCAAAGAAAATCTTCAAGCGGGATTCATTTGCTGTAAATAGCGGCAGAAATTGTTCCGCCACCGGCATAAACTTGAGTTCCGGGAACAAGAACTCAACTTGTAAGCGAGTACAACCATCTGCAAGGGCGGCTTGGACGGCTATCCGAGATTGGGCGATCGCATCTTCAAGGCTGTTAGGAAGTTCACTCATAGTTTATGATGTCGCTTTAGCATTACTTCCATTGTTCCAGTATTGGCTCTGATTGAGGGATATATCCCAAATTTAGACTGCGATCGCATAGAAGACACACTCAAAATTTTACCTGTTGCGAAAAGACTCGTTTCAGGCTTTCAGCGACAATGGCATAGAGCGCCGATCAGATAAAACCTAGATATTTTGATACGCGATACGCAATTAAAATCCCCGCAATGCCACCAATAACGCTAAAGAAGATTGAGGTGAACGATAGCAAACTTCCACCCCACAAAACTGGGATGTAGCTGCCAATTGTAGAGCCAATGAACATCCCAATCCCAATGATAAATTTATTCATTGAAGAAAAGCCTCAAAATTCATGAAAATAAGTCATGCTTGAACTCCTTTATGACTCAAAATATTACCTTTTGGGAATATGAGGGTGGTGCAGTTCTTCGTTATGCTGGAAGCGATCGCTTGTTGGCAGTTGACGGGCTTGCTCTTTAAGCTCTTGCAGGGACATAGAAAACACTCCGACAAAGGCTGTATCTAAATTTTTATGAGCGATCAACGCTTAACTAAAGATAAATCCGGTGTCAGCCTCTGCAAAACTTGCTTCAATACCATCACCGTCCAATCTACATCCGCTTCAGTGGTATCACGCCCCAATGTGATGCGAATTCCGCCCAAAGCAGCTTTTTCTGAATAACCCATTGCTAATAGTATCGGGCTAGGGCTAAGTTTACCACTGTGACAAGCAGCACCAGCACTGATACCGATGCCTGCAAGGTTTAGCTGTCGTACCAAGGTTTTACCGCTCAATTTTTTGCCATCGGCGTTTTCTAGGCACATACTGATATGGTGAGGTAAACGATCGCTAAAATCTCCTGTGGGGATTAAACCAGGAATTTCAGCTAATTGGGCAAAGGCCTGATCGCGTAACTCAATCAACCGTGGTGTTTCTGTAGCCAATTCTTGCGCTGCTAACTCTGCTGCTACACCAAACCCAGCAATTATAGGTACTGCTTGTGTACCAGAACGCAGTCCCATTTCTTGTCCACCACCACTTAGTAAGGGCATCAAGTCCACACCAGGATGCACATACAGCGCCCCTGCACCTTGTGGCCCATATATTTTATGACTAGAAAGGCTAAGTAAATCTACTGCTAGTTGTTGCACATCTATAGGTAAACGTCCCGCAGCTTGTACCGCATCTGTGTGGAACAAAGCCCCATGCGATCGCACAATCTTACCCAGTTCTGCGATCGGTTGTACCGTCCCAACTTCACTTTGACCGTAAATTATAGAAACTAAAACTGTGTTATGTCGCAATGCCGCCTTTAAATCTAGGGGATTGACTCTACCTTTAATATCTACAGGCAAGCGTGTAACTTCCCAACCCCACATTTCTAGCAATCGGACTGTTTCAGAAATTGCAGAATGCTCAACGCTGGAGATAATTAGATGTTGAGGAACAGGATACAACCGCGCCACACCCATAATCGCCAAATTATCTGCTTCGGTGCCACCAGAGGTAAAAATGATCGATTCAGGACTGGCAGCGTTAATTAAACCAGCAACTTGGACTCTGGCTTGTTCCATAACCGTTGCAGCCCGTTGTCCCCACTCATGTAGGCTAGAAGGATTGCCCCACTGTTGGGTGAAGACTGTTTGCATAACTGCGATCGCTTCTTTTCGAGTAGGAGTAGTGGCGCTGTAATCTAGATAAATTTGCATATAGCCGATAATGGTGACAACACAAGTTGGTAATAGGCTGCTGATCTTTTCAGAATATACAGTTTAAGTGGATAAATCCTGAAAAAAATTTTGTTAGGACTTACACAAAAAAGTAGTGAAAGCCTTGATTTCCCGTAGGGGCAATTCATATCATATAGACGCAAAGCGGCTTCCCGCAGGTATTGTCCCTAATTTCGTACTTGATGCGTAAGTACTATCTCTCATTCTGTATCTAGGAGTGGATTTTCCCTTTACTTGGAAAGCTATTTTTCTACTTAATTCAGGATACAAAATTTTGGGAATGATAAATATGTCCACTCCCAACCCACTTTTAACAGATTACAGTGCAACTTATCTCTAGACAAAGATATTTTTTATATATCTTTTTACTGACATTCTCCCTCACTAGTTGTCAACGAGTCCAGGTTTACAATCAGCGTCCAGCACCTTTACCACAAGATCCATTAGTTCAAGTTTACTTTAACCATTCTGAGTCTTCAGAATACAAAGAACCTTACCGTCAGCAAACTCGTCTTGGGGATGATTTAGAAAAACAGATTGTCAATACTATTACGCACGCTAAATCTACAGTAGATGTGGCGGTGCAAGAATTACGTTTACCCAAAGTTGCCCAAGCACTGGTTGAGAGGCAAAAAGCTGGGGTAAAAGTCAGGATAATTTTAGAAAATACCTACAGCCGACCTTGGAGTAGTTTAACGTCTGCGGAAGTAAGTAAGTTAGATAAAAGGGAGCAGGAACGCTATAAGGAGTTTCGCCAGTTTATCGATATTAACCAGGATAATCAACTTAGTCCAGCCGAAATCAATCAAAGAGATGCTTTGATAATTTTGCAGAATGCTAAAATTCCCTGGATAGATGATCAAGCTGATGGTTCAGCAGGTAGCAGCTTGATGCATCATAAATTTGTGATTGTGGATAATCGCATTGTAATTGTAACTTCAGCTAATTTTACTTTAAGTGATACTTATGGCGATTACACCAATCCTAGCAGTTTAGGCAATGCTAATAACTTATTGCAGATTGATAGCCCAGAATTAGCATCTTTATTTACAGAAGAGTTTAACATCTTATGGGGAGATGGCCCAGGAGGTCAGCCCGATAGTCGATTTGGTTTGCAAAAACCGATGCGATCGCCTAAAGAAATCACTTTAGGTAATACCCAAATTACTGTGCAATTCTCGCCTACTTCCCCAACTCAATCTTGGAGTAATAGTAGTAATGGTTTAATTGGTAAGACTTTAGATTCAGCAACCAAATCTGTTGATATGGCATTATTTGTCTTTTCCGATCAACGTCTTGCCAATATCTTAGAAAATCGCCATCAACAAGGTGTGCAAATTCGCGCTTTAATTGAACGACAGTTTGCCTATCGTCCCTATAGTGAGGCATTAGATATGATGGGGGTTGCTCTCAGTAATAAATGTAAATATGAAATTGATAACCATCCTTGGCAAAATCCAATTACCACCGTAGGCGTACCTATATTACCCAAAGGCGATTTATTGCATCACAAATTTGGTGTGATTGATAGCCAAACAGTAATTACAGGTTCTCATAATTGGTCAGAGGCTGCCAATAATGGAAATGATGAGACGCTTGTAGTAATTAAAAGTCCTATAGTTGCTGCCCATTATGTACGAGAATTTTCTCGTCTTTATACCAAAGTTAAACCCGGCTTACCACCAGCCATTCAAGAAAAAATTAAAGTAGAAAAAACACGGTGTCCCCAGATCAAAACTTCTTCATCAAGTGAAATAGCAGCAATTAAAAAAATAAATATTAACACTGTAAATTTGGAAGAATTAGAAACTCTTCCTGGCGTGGGTAAGAAGTTAGCACAACGGATAATTATTAGCCGAGAACAGCAAAAATTTACATCTTTACAAGACCTAGAAAGAGTTCCAGGAGTTAAAGCGAAGACATTGGAAAAATGGCGCGATCGCTTGATTTGGTAGCAGTCTTTATAAAATTCTCGGTAAGCGTAAAACTCAGAGTCTTTAGACCTGAGATATAAGCTGTTTGGTGAGTTAGATAAACCTCTCCCTACCTTGAACTAAAATTCAAGTCTTTCCCTCTCCGACTCGGAGAGGGACAGGTTTTGCGTAGTAAAACCAGGGAGAGGTCTTTTGATTTGACTAACAAGATCCCTGACTTCTTTAAGAAGTCAGGGATCTGGGGCATACAATTAAATGCGATCGCTAGCTAAACCAATCAAACTGCGTAAATGCCCATTCTGAGAAAATCGTTCGGTTATTATTTTTTGATAAACTGCCTCATAACCATCAGTCATTTGCTCAATGCTGAAGTTGTTTTCGACATACTGGCGACAGGTATAGCGGTCTAACTCTATTACCCGATCAATAGCACTGATGCACTCTTGAATATTATTGCAGAGGAAACCCGTCTTACCGTGGGAAATTACCTCCTGGGTTGATCCCAAGTTAATCGCAATCACTGGCGTACCCGAAGCCATTGACTCCACCATCACCAATCCAAAGGGTTCCCGCCAGGTGATGGGAAATAGAGTTGCTACTGCACCTCCCATCAAAGCATTTTTTTGATTATGGTTGGCTTCACCCAAATACTGAATTTGCTCCCCGTCAATCTGTGGTTTGATTTCCTTTTCAAAGTATTCCACATCAACCACATCTACTTTACCTGCCATTTTTAAACGCCAACCAGCTTTTTTGGCAATTTCTATGGCTAAATGCGCCCCCTTTTCCGGAGAAATTCGACCCAAAAACGCTAAATAGGGCGGATGTTCAGGTTCAGCGTGAAAATTATAACTGCTGACATCAATTCCGTTGTAGACCGTTGCTAGATAGTTCAACCCTAACCTTGGTTCTCGTTGTGAATCGGAAATACTGACATAGGGTTGTTTTTTCCCAAAACTAAACATTTTTTCGTTGTCAGGTGTGAAAATACCGTGCAACGTGTGAACTGTAGGGGTTGTGACAAGATTCGTATAAGCCAGTGCCCCATGCCCGATATGGGAGTGAATAATATCAAATTCTTCTGCGCGTTCATACACCGAAGCCAGATTTAGCATTTCGTAAATGCCGAAATCTTTGATAGTGCGATCGAGTCTGAGGGCACGGGGATGAACTGACGTTAGTTTAGCCAGACTGATAGAATCTCCCGATGCAAATAAAGTTACTTCGTGTCCGCGTCGGACTAGTTCATCGGTCAGTAACCCTACTACTAACTCTATGCCACCATAAGCTGGAGGTGGAACTCTTTCCCATAATGGAGCTACTTGAGCAATTCGCATCACAAACCTCCTAAAAAATAAAAATTGAATTAGAAGTTTTTTCTTTCTGTTGTTGTAGTGCTTGTAATTGCTCCACTTGGCATCAGAAAGTAACTTCAGATACTAAACTTATTAACAATTTCCTTCAAATCTTATGCTGTTTCTTCTATATTCCTTGTCTATCCTAGTAGGGAAATTACCCACTCCTAAAGAGGTAAATACACTCTGGCTTATTAGTTTTTGGTTATTTGGTACAATGTTAAATATAGATTTTTTTGTAGATATAAATTTCCTATAATCGGCAATAAATGGTTTTAAATGGTGATAATAGGCGAAAAATCTCTATTATTGCCTGTCAATTATCTAATTGACAAATGTTAATTAAAGAATAAATTACATAGACACTATTTGGACGGCTTTCCGTACTCTAAAGGATAATCTATAGGACTCCTATTTGATTTTTGAACGAAATTAGGTATTGTAGAGTGTGTTAGAACGGAGTTCGTAACGCACTATTATCACGGGTTTGATGCGTTACGCTGTCGCTAACACATCCTACGTATATTTTCAGAAATCAAACCTGATTCCTATATAGGCCAATACGCTTGGGTTAAGGCTAAAACTCTTTATTAAATAAAGTCAGTTTTTTTTAACGTAGGTAGACGCGTTTGCGGAGCGTCTCGGAGAGAAGCGTCTTCCCGCAGGGGAAGCTAAAAAACATCTAATTTGCATAATCGAATTAAGCATAACTCTTGTGGGGTGGGCGACATGAGGTTAGATGTTTACCTTTTTGATAGAATGCCCGTTTTAGCCTAAAAAGTTAACTAATTGACTTATTGCATTAAATATGCTATTTTGTATTCCTAATCAATAAAAATCAAATATAAACGTGAATATCTCTGCATCTCTCAAAAAACCGCGTGTCTCATGGCAAGCGGTTTTCTCACTGATAATATTTGTATTCATGTACCTGCCTATACTGGTACTTGGCTTTTATAGCTTCAATCAATCACCTTACAGTGCAATTTGGCAAGGATTCACTCTCGATTGGTATCGCAAGTTGTTCAGCGACGATCGCATCTTATCAGCTTTGCAAAACAGTATGATAGTTGCTGGTTGTGCAGTGGCGATTTCAGCAGTGCTGGGAACCTTGATGGCGGTTGGGTTGGCGCGTTACCAATTTCCTGGCAAGAAATTGTATCGTGGTATTGCTTACTTACCATTGATTATTCCTGATATTGCGATCGCAGTGGCTACCTTGGTTTGTTTAGCCGCCTTTGCCATACCCCTAAGTTTGTGGACAATAGTTGCAGCCCATATCGTGTTTTGTCTCGCCTACGTCGGACTTGTGGTTGCTTCCCGACTTACCAATTTAGATCCCCACTTAGAAGAAGCAGCACTAGATTTAGGCGCTACACCAACCCAAGCTTTCATCAAAGTATTGCTACCTCAATTGATGCCTGGTATTCTAGCTGGTTGTCTCTTAGCCTTTGTCCTCAGCTTAGACGACTTTCTTATTTCTAGTTTCACTGCTGGTAGCGGTTCTAACACCCTACCGATGGAAATTTTTAGCCGCATTAGAACAGGAGTCAAGCCTGATATTAACGCCTTGAGTGTCATGTTAATTTCAGTATCTGCGATCGTTGCTCTGATAGCTGAATTAATTCGCGCTTCTGGAGAAAATAAAAACTGAAAATAAGACTTGTAATTGTTCATCAAGATTATGGATAACTTGGTTCTCCGTGAACTTTTTGGAATGGCAAAACTAGCTATATTAAAAGAGACGTTGCAATATAATATTTCTACACTCGTTATCCTCATGTATTTATATTTACCAATATTTAGAAACGTCCCAACATAGATAAATATATAACATTTATTCATCTTCTTGTTCTCGTGTTAAAAGAAGTTTAAGCACATGAATAAACTTCCGTGTTCGCTTCTCTACATAACTGTTTTCAATTAGATAATATTGGGGCTAACTTTGGAGAAGATGCTATTTCCCCCTCATTATGCAAATTTGCCAAAATCCCAATTGCTCAAATCCATTCAACTCTGCTAGCAATAGATTTTGCGTGAGTTGCGGACAAAGCAACTTTGGCAAACTTCTAAGAAACCGTTACCGCGTATTAAGACTTTTAGGTGAAGGTGGATTTAGTAGAACCTATGCTACAGAAGATGTAGACAGACTAAACGCGCCTTGCGTCATCAAGCAATTTTTCCCACAATTTCAGGGAACAGGACAACGCACCAAAGCAGCAGAATTTTTTAAAGAAGAGGCTTTTCGGTTGTATGAATTGGGAGAAAATCATACCCAAATTCCCAGATTACTAGCTTATTTTGAACAAGGTACTAGTTTGTATCTTGTACAAGAATTTATTCAAGGAAAAACTCTCTTACAAGAAGTTCGGCAACAAATCTATGGTGAAAAACAAATTTGGCAACTTTTAGCTGATTTATTGCCAGTTCTGGAATTTATTCATACCCATAACGTCATTCATCGGGATATCAAACCAGAAAATATTATTCGCCGTGCAAGTGATGAAAAACCCGTATTAATTGATTTTGGCGGTGCTAAACAGGTAACACAAACCAGTTTAGGAAGACAAGCTACAGTAATTTATACCCTTGGTTATGCCCCAACTGAACAAATGGCCGGATTTGCTTGTCACGGCAGTGATTTGTATGCTTTGGGCGTAACTTGTGTGCGTCTTTTAACTCAGTGTCTGCCTTTACAGGATGCTTCTGGACAGGTTAATGACCCTATTTATGATGCCATGAATGCCAAATGGTTGTGGCGCGAACGATTACAAGAAAAAGGTATAACTATCAGCGACGAATTAGGGAAAATTTTAGATAAATTACTAAAACATCTACCGAGTGAAAGATATCAAACAGCAGTAGAAGTTATCAACGATTTGAAGTTTACAACATCAAATATTGAACCTGTTGCCCTTAAAATTGTTTCGATGTCTCAACCCATATTACCGCCGCTATCACAAAAAGTAATAGTACCATTACCTCCGTTAGAAACCTTTGAATTTGATGTCGTAACAGTAGACACAGGTGGTAGAGAAGTAAACCGCATGAGTGGTAATGCAAATTTCTTTGCCGAAGAATTGGGTAAATCTGTCACATTAGAAATGGTATCGATTCCTGGTGGTACTTATATGATGGGTTCACCAGAGTTGGAAGGAGATGCTGACGAACGTCCTCGACATAAAGTTACCGTTGAACCATTTTTTATGGGAAAATTCCCCGTAACTCAAGCACAGTGGAGAGTAGTAGCAGCTTTACCCAAAGTCAAACAAGTTTTAAATCCCAATCCATCAAAATTCAAAGGTTTAGATAGACCAGTAGAAAATGTATCGTGGTATGAGGCTGTAGAATTCTGTCTCAGACTCTCAGAAAAAACTGGACGCGACTATCGTTTACCAAGCGAGGCTGAATGGGAATATGCTTGTCGGGGTGGAACTACAACATCCTTCCACTTTGGCGAAACCATTACCTCTGAGTTAGTTAGTTGCACTATCGAACCAAAAAGTAAATTCCGTAAAGAAACAACCAATGTCGGTAGTTTTGAAGTCGCCAACGCCTTTGGATTGTACGATATGCACGGGCTAGTTTGGGAATGGTGCGCTGATTCGTGGCACAACAATTATAGCGACGCACCTTCAGACGGAACACCTTGGGAAGTTGGCGGTGATATTAATCGCCGAGTGCTACGCGGTGGTTCTTGGAGTTTCAACGCCGAACTGTGTCGCAGCGCTAGCCGTAGCTGGAATGAGTCAGATGGCGGACTCAGGGTTTGTGGCTTTAGAGTAGTATTTTCTGTAGAGGAGATTATTTAGCAATTTAATTCCAAGGCTGCATAAATTATGAAAGGCAGAATTGAGAAAGGTGATATAGTACTTATCAATAAAACTGGAAAATATCATAATCAAGTCGGTGAAGTTAGTGGGGTTGATTACAATATTTTCTTCGTCAAAATAGTTATAGTAAAATTAGGTAATCAAGAAGAAACCTTTGAAGAAAAAGATTTACAATTACAAATTAAAAAACCAACTATTCCAGACGTAATTGCATCGATAGATAAAATTTTAGAACAAGTTGAGCAGATTCCCAACTTGCCGACAAGAGAGCAAGTAGAGTTACCCAATCGTCTGAAATATCTGAAATTAGATATTCCTAAATTAGATAAGCAGTTAATTCAACAAAACTTTGACAGTATAGATGAAATACTCGCTACAACAAGAAAAGCAGACTCATCAGCCAGCTTTTGGAAGGAAATAGCTCCTAATTTGGAAAAAATAAGCTGGTGGATTAGAACAAGCTTGTAAACTAACAAATAAGTCGGCAAAAATAAATTCAACTATAGGAATCCGATTTGATTATTGAACAAAATTAGGTATTTGTAGGGTGCGTTACGCGAAACGCTAACGCACCATTCTTAAGGGTTTGGTGCGTTACGCTGTCGCTAACACACCCTACGTATATTTTCACAAATCAAATATGAGTCCTATATCTGTTGTGCAAGAGTCACTTACAGCATTTTTCAGGTAAATGAAGTACACAGGTAGGGGCACAGCACTGCTCATTGGTGTCTACTTTTGCCACAAATGGCTTATTTGCTGGCTTTCATACCCGCCTTGGAATGAATTCTCTGGCTTTTAGCTAAAGTCTACTGAAGTAGACTAGGGATTTGTGAGAATTTTTGGTAATCTTTAGATGCGTTCCCGCAGGGTAGCCCTGACTACGAGCTAATTCCAATTTAATTTACATTCCTTAACATACCTTGATTTTTTCTCACCTACTTACTTACCTACTTAGTTTTTCAGCCCTAATACTAAGCTTTTAGATTAATAAGGAACGTTTGTTAGATAAAATAAACTACGAAAATAAGGAGTATATATGCGTTTTTATCAGTTTGCAGGGATTGTTGGTTGTACGACAGCAGCTTTTATATCAATGACACCTATGCAGGTACAAGCTGCAACTTTTCAAGTGGTATCTGGAGTCACTAGCATTGATCATGATCACGAGGATATTCTGCAAAGTATTGGGCTAACCTTGACAGGCAGTAATAATACAGTTGCACCAATTCCCAGCAATTATTTAGTTGGCTTCAATATTGACTCAGCCACTAACTTCACATTTAGCGATGAGGGTGGTTTTACTCCGCTCTCAGGTACAATCGACCTTACTGGTACTGTTACCTTCAATAATCAAACTACTGTTGGTGACTTTTCAATTGGTTTTGTTCCAGGACGTACTGTTCAAGATGCCAGTGGATTTGTTTTAAGAGACACATTTTCTTTAAATACAATTTTGTTTGATTTGAGTATTCCCGAACCGGTGGTATTTGATGGCCAAAATTTAACCATCCCTGATGTTCAACTGTTGATTTCCCCAGAGTTTGCTACTATACTAGGCAACCCAAACTTGACAGGTTTGTTTGCTGGAACTGCACAAATTGATGCTCAAGTTGTTGCCGTACCCGAACCTGATAGTGTTCTAGCAGTTTTGGCAGCAGGTGCGGCTCTCTTGGCAACTAGATTTTATCCTCAAAAAATTAAATGCACTTGATATGATGAAGCATGGCTAAATGCTTATTAACAGGTGCAAGGCTATTCGCAGCAATCAGCCCACTAGCGGCGACTGCTGGTAAAGCATACCGGGAAATGTTGAGTCGTCACAGCACATCAGTCGTGGTAGGGGTGTGCTGGGGAAATCATAACGAAATCAAGACGTATTAGACCCTATCCTGCCAATAGTTTTTAGACTAATACTCCAACAAACAATAAACCCTTTAGAAGGTCAGTCTCCTAAAGGGTTTTTTTATGGATGTAGCAAAGGTTAATCGTTTCAACCCTCTGCCTTCATTCATTTGATGTAGAGCGATCGCCGGGAATGCCATTAACGAGGTAATGTAGCTGACCTTGTATCCTGCGTTCCCGGTTGGTTTGATGCCGTAACGCCTACATAAGTCTTTCAACTCAGCAATGGTTTTGATTTCGAGTTCTGA
>CAZZZY010000026.1:0-18856 GCA_964658545.1 uncultured Acetobacteraceae bacterium
TTGCCTTTTTACTTTTGCCTTGTTGTACTAGTCCTAGACTTATTATTCCCACTCGCTGGGGATATTAATTGAATGGAAACTTAGTAATTTTGTCAACCCGCCAAGAATCAGAAATAATCACAGGCGCTTGGTCTAATTGGCTGATGGGGGCGGGTTTCATGTCCCGATAGTCCAGCAGTTGGACTAAAATGAGGTAAGCGATCGCTAAAATAACCGAAATCGCACCTGTAAGGATAGCAATTAATTTTGAACGTTCCATCAGTATTTCCTGTAATGCAATTTACTTGTATAGCCAAGCTAGTGATGTGTTGGGGTTTTTGTCATCAGTAAGTAACTGGTGGGCAATCTCCAATCCTTGGGGATAGTATAAATTTAGACTTTATAAACATCTTATTACATTTAAATTGAAATTTTATGATTGCTATTGCTAAATTAAATAGAATTGATTTTCTCGTTTTGATTGCTATTTTCCTAATTGGTCTTGTACATTTACCTTTTCCATTTGACGGAGATCAAGCATTTTTCAGGCTAGGTGCTTGGGAGATGCAACAAGGAAAGGTACTGTATCGTGATTTTTGGGATATTAAGCAACCGGGGATTTTCTGCTTTTATTTTTTGGCGGGAACTTTGTTTGGTTTTGGTGAGATTGGCATCCATGTCTTTGAACTGATTTACATGGTATTATTTTCGATAATATTGCTGCTGACTCTAAAAAGCTATTTTCAGCATCAAATAATCGCAAGTCTAGTACCTCTGTTAACCGTTGGCGTTTATTATATTGTTTCAGGTGCTTGGGATTTGACTCAAGTAGAAGCATTGGTTGGTTTTCCTTTATTTATTTGTCTTTGGCTAACTTTTAAATCTTTTAAAAAGGAAGGAAAGCAAAGATTTTACCTGCTTTTATTATCAGGTTTTATTGGCGGAATTGTCCTTCTATTTAAATTCTTACTTTTGCTGATATTGATTTCGTTTTGGCTAACTCTATTAATATATTCTATATTAATACAACGACACGGCATCCAGAAAATTTTGGTTGAGATTTTTCTTCCAATATTTATAGGAATTATCTTTCCTCTTTTAGTTATTACCAGCTACTTTGTCTCCGTTAATAGTTTCTCGATAGTGTATGAGACATTTTTTATATATCCACCCCTTCTTGTTGCTAATGCCGCATTTGATAAAAGTGAGTTTATTTCGGGAATAAAATGGTTTTTGCAGAGTTTTTATCCCTTAATTTTAATGGCTCTTATTGCAGTATATGTATCATTGTATAAGTCGAAAAATATATTAACTTTACTACTTGTTGTTTGGTGTGTTTTTGGTTTCGGTATTATTATTCTACAACAGACAGCATTGTGGGAGTACCACTATTTACTATTGTTTGTACCCACAGGTATTTTAGCAACCAAAGGATTAGATATATTATGGGATTCTTTAAAAGAATTAAGATCTTCAATTCCGACAATTTTACTCATATTTTTATTGTTCTTCCCTTTATCATCCACGCTGATGAAAAAGAGTGTGACTCTGATTAATAATAAATTTGCTTTAACTGAAGATACACGATTAAAATATCAGACTGTCTTTAGAAAAAAATATCCATCTCTTCATTCAGAAGCTAATTTTATCTCTCAACCAGGAAGTCTTACTGGTGAGATTTATGTCGCTGGCGATCCATCTATTTACTATTTCTCTCATCGGAGTCAAGCAACAATATTGCGTGGTTGGGCACTTGAATATTTTCTACCGGAACAATGGACAGCACTTATAGAGCAGTTAGATTCATCAAAGCCTCCTTATATTTTTATTGATTATAAACCCCAGGCTATAATCAAAGAAAATTCCCCAAAAACGCTGGAATTTGTTGAGCAAAAATACCGGATTTTACGTCAAAATAATAATGGTATTTGGTATATCATCAAATGATATATAACAGTCTTAAATCATTCGTTAAAAGTTAGATGCCGCAGCTGGTGGCCTGTCCCATTAAATATGATGGGTTCGTAGTAAGCACTTCAGTGCTGAAACTGGAGTTAAGCTCACAGGGGATTTCTGATAAACCACTCTTGAGCGATACTATAATAGTAAATTCTTTCAATTCTTTACATCTACCATGCCAAAACAGTCTATAGGTCTTGATAACCAACTCTACAATTACCTTTTATCCGTGTCGCTGCGGGAACCTGAGATTCTTTTGAAGTTGCGCCAAGAAACCGCCAGTCATCCCCGGAGTGTAATGCAGATTTCACCAGAACAAGGGCAGTTTATGAGACTATTGGTACAGCTTATTGGAGCTAAGAAAACCTTGGAAGTTGGTGTATTTACAGGTTATAGCTCACTCTCAGTTGCTTTAGCCCTTCCTGAAGATGGTAAGATTATCGCAGCTGATGTCAGTGAAGAATTTACTGCGATCGCTCGCCGATATTGGCAAGAAGCCGGAGTTGCTGATAAAATCGACTTAAGATTGGCACCAGGTTTGGAAACTTTAGATGCGCTGTTGGCAACTGGCCAGGGCGGGACATTTGATTTTGCCTTTATTGATGCCGATAAAGAAAATTATGATGCATATTATGAGCGATCGCTACAATTGGTGCGTCCAGGTGGACTGATTGCTATTGATAATGTTTTATGGTCAGGACAAGTTGCTGACCCGCAAAATCAAGATGAAAGCACTCAAATTATCCGGGCGCTCAACGAAAAGTTACATCATGACGAACGGATCACCCTCTCCCTTGTCCCCATCGCCGATGGACTTACTTTAGCCATCAAGCGACCTTAGTATAGTTTGATTCCAACTACTTGTAAATTACACAAACAACAGCAGAAACCGTTATTTGCACGTAGGGGCAATTGCTCAATTGCCCCTAGGGTGTGTTCTTAGAAGTTGTAGCCAACTCCTAATAGTACCCCGACATCAGTTTGATCCAGAAAAGCAGCGTTTACAGCACCATTTAGCGTAAATCGAGAACCAAGAGGAACGTCTACACCACCAGTTAGCAGTAATCCAACATCAGTATTGTTATTAGTATCAATAGCTACACCAGCACCCAGATAAGGAGATATAGAGAACGTTTTTTGATCCACCGAACCTCCTGTACGGGGAGAAAAATCAAAAGTCAAGGGAACCAGAATCTCTGTATTGTTCCCAAATATCACCGATGGTCGCACTGATATATTACTTGTCAGACCAAGTTTACTAATCACTGAAAAGTTACCATTGCTCAGAGCTCCATCGTTGCCGGTCAAACCAATGTTACCACCAACCCCGATATAGCTTCTGCCACCACGAGTAGCTCTACCTACTGAAACATCAGGCGTTGTCCCATTTGTGCTTCCTGTTGGTGGCTGATTTAACTTACTAATGTTAACATCAGGCGGAATCAGGACTTGGTTAATTGCATAGATCACGCCATTGCTAGCTTTAACGTCTGCCTGGATAACTCTGGCATTATTCACCATAACTTGATTGCTAGCGCGATCAATTTTAATATTTACAGGTCTGTTTTCAGATGTTGTCAGTTGCCCAGGCGAGAGTTGACTAGAAGTTAGTGCGCCGGGAACGACATGGTATGTCAAAATCTTAATCAATGCTTCTCTGTTTTCTGGTTGCTGTAACTGCTGTAAGGTACCAGCAGGTAAAGCAGCAAATGCTTGATCGGTGGGAGCGAAGACTGTATAAGGGCCTGGCTGTTGAAGAGTATCGGCTAAACCTGATGACTTTAATAAAGAAGTCAGAGTTGTCAAAGAACTACTGGATGCAGCAAGAGACACAATATCGTTAGCGGTTTGAGTTCCGCCGACAATATACTGACTAGCTGGAAGGTTGCTAGCAATAGGTTGTATCCGCCCCTGTTTAGCCAAAGCTTGATATAAAAGTGCCGCAGCTTCAGCACGGGTCAAGGGCTGTTGCGGATTGAGTTGTTTGACATCTGGATAATTAACAACAATATTAGATTGTGTAGCAGCAGTAACACCCGCAACAGCATAGTTAGGGATAGCTGAAGCGTCGTTGTAGTAGGTGCTGAGGTCACTGCTGCTTCCAGTGCTGCTAGGAGTTAAACCCAAACCACTGGCTAAAGCAACGATCCCCTGTACCCTGGGTATTTGTTGATTTGGTTTAAATACGTTTCCAGGATAGCCTGCCAAAAATCCAGTTTCGTAGGCGTACTGAATTGCAGAAGCCGCCCAATAGTTAGCAGGAACATCACTAAATCCACCTGCGCTTAATTGCCGAACTCGGTTTTGACTACCGAAGGCTTTTTGAATTAGAGCCGCAAATTCAGCCCGTGTTACAGCTTGATTCGGCCGAAAGCTGCCATCAGGAAAGCCAGCAATTACGTTATTGTCAGCTAGGGCTTGAATGAAGGGATGGGCCCAATAATCTGAGGGAACATCAGACAAGTTAACTGTTGAAGTGGTCGATGGTGTGGCAGATGGAACAGTACTTTGAGATGAAGCTGGGGTAGAAATTACAATGGGAGTGATTGTAGCAGTTGTCATTCCCAGAACTAGTAAAGCAACCCTTGCTGATGACCAACGAAATAAGCTAGACATGAAAATATACTCCTCTCAAATTCTTGAATTGACTATTGGAAAATACTGGATGCAAGGTTAAGTGAATACAAATATTCCAGATACAGCGTTTTTCAGGTAAATGAAGTACACAGGTTAGGGGCACGGCACTGCTGTGCCCTTCAAATCATCTGTACCTCACTGTAATTGTTTGATTTGCCTGGTTAGGGAAACCAAAGTAGAAACCGTTAACTATTGAAAGCTCAAATGTTGGATATTATGAGTAGCTGCTCTCACATCTCATAATATTTATCAAGATGTTTACCACACTTAGGAGTCCTAATTCAGTTGTCATCGTTGTGAGAGTTTAATGTTTAAATAACCGCAGACAACACTAATTTTAGGATAAATGGTGTGGTAAGATGTATATTTCAACGATGAAGATAATCAGTGCATATAGGCGATTTTATCAGTAATATAATCGCAGGCAAGCACTAGGATAGATGGCTTTTAAGAGCCGTATCTCTATAATTGCTGATAAAGGTTAATACTGTCAATCTTAATGTATCATAATATTTGTCAATGTTTCATAAAGTGTAGATATGTATTGGTTACATGATATATTCTTAATCTTTTATCGAGATTATACAACTAACTAATGGCTGGATTATGCAGAAAAACTTTCACTCTTTAGATAGTTGCCTGTGATGGGGAATTTTAAAATACTAGACTGGAAATTGGCGATCGCAATCAAAAATTTGGGGCCCGATTGCGCCAGGACTTTTGGCTAGGAATTATTTTTTTTGCAAAAGACAATTTTATGCACATGAATCCACAGGAAGTAAACACGCGTTAGCCAAGCGGCACGAAGTGCCATTTCGCGTCTCTACAGGCAATATAATACGAGCTAATCAGCATTTAAGTTGCATAAGCAGGGCGGAATCCGTAGGGTAGCCCTGACTACAAGCGAATCCTTTGGGAAAAATGAATGACGCACTCCTTCATCTAGCAATCTGCTTCGGGCCAATTGATTGCAGCAACGCGGCGATTAGTTTTTCTGATGATAGTTTTTGCGTCATGTCTCATATTCGACGACGCAGGTTATACCTTTACCCCAATTTTTTGAGCGGATACCTTTTTTATTTTCTCAGATAATTTCCTCTAGTCCTCAAAAGCTAAATATTTAAAAAAAATTATCCGGTTTTGGAAAAATATTTTGGTAAGATATTGTATTTTGAACCTTTACTTATCAACATATTATTAACTACATTTTAGCATGAGACTAATGTGTTTGTACGATTTTTTACCTTCTGGTAATGCTTATAAGATCCGTCTTTTATTGACACAACTAGGTATGCCTTTTGAGAGGGTAGAGCTTAATATCTTAAAAGGTGAGACTCGAACACCAGAATTTTTAAGTAAAAATCCCAACGGTAAGATACCAATTCTGGAAATTGAGCCGGGGAAATACTTAGCAGAGTCAAATGCCATATTGGTATACCTGAGTGAAGGTACAGAATTTTTACCTTATGACCGCTTTGTACGAGCGCAAGTGCTGCAATGGTTATGTTTTGAACAGTATAGTCATGAGCCTTTTATTGCTACATCAAGATTTTGGATTTCTATTTTAGGTAAAACAGAAGAATATAGTGAAGCTATCAAGGAAAAACGTGAACCAGGTTATGCAGCACTTAGCTTGATGGAAAACCACTTAACTGCTCACACTTTTTTTGTAGGAGAGCGTTACACAATTGCTGATATCGCCTTGTTTGCTTATACTCATGTAGCTGACGAAGGTGAGTTCGATTTAACACAATTTCCTGCTATCCAAGCTTGGATAGAAAGAGTCAAATCTCAACCAAGATATATCAGTATTACAAAAGCATGAATCAATTCAAAATTCAAAATGACGCTCTCTACGAGACGCTAAAAGCGTAGCTCGCTTCTCCGTAGGAGTACGCGGACTCGCTCTAAGCGCAGCCATGCCGCAGGCTTTACGCTGCGCTAACAAAATTCAAACATTTTATACAGCCAGACACCTGGGGGAGGCAGTCTCGTGGTGAGGCAGTCCGGTCTTCTCCCAAAGGGCGTAAATAGGTCGTTTTAGGCTTTTGAAGGGCGCTTTTGATTGCTCTTCATTAGCCTTACCATCAACTGGGGGCGATTTTAAATACACAGTCAAACTGCCATCAGGTTGTTCTTCAATTTTTTGCTGTTTTGAATTAGGTTTAACCTTGATTTTTTTTTGCATAACCTATTTTTTGTAATTGTCGCAACCATAACCAACCTAAAACACAACCCAATAAATAATGAGGAAAATCCCACCAAACAAATGTAGTACCAAGTAACAATTTACCTATCAAGGTGGCGCGAATCTCATTTAATAGTGGCGGATGCCAAAGTTGCAAGAATTCTAGTATACAGGTGATGACAAAAACCCATATAGGAATTTTGATTATCGCCGCCCGACTTCTGAAAAAGCAAAATGCAAACAGACACCAAAATATTTCGTAAAGTATATCTCCTCCGTAGTCATTAAACCACTGATGGGCAGGGCCAGTGTAAAATTTAGACAAAAGGCCCATTGGTACAACGATGAATATAGAAATAGTAATAAATATTGTTTGATTACGATGTTGGAGCATTTTCTCAAGGCTAAAGAATAATAAATTAGACTTTTCAAACAACCTCTAAACTCGACTTTATCCAAAATTAATAACTTGGATCTCTTGTATCGGCAAAATCCTAACTTTTTGGCAAAAACTTTTTCCATATCAATGATTTTCGGTGAAAATTAAAAAGTAAAACTACCGTCACACAAAGCTTTCAGCGTCAGCTTAAGCGTTGCCAAAAAATGGATAAAGTCGAGCTAATAGTGTCTCTCGGAGAGAAAGCTTTACGCTGCGCTATCTACTTTTTTGCTCAGGAGTCAGAATTCATTTTGTTTCGATAACTGATTAATTTTAATTTGCAGTTTTTCTCGTAATTGTTGTGCTTGACGATAAGCTACTATACGCCCTTTGTTTGAATGTTTGTGCAGTTCTGC
Source organism: uncultured Acetobacteraceae bacterium (assembly GCA_964658545.1). Classification (GTDB taxonomy): domain Bacteria; phylum Cyanobacteriota; class Cyanobacteriia; order Cyanobacteriales; family Nostocaceae; genus Nostoc. Next base: position 7,559 of record CAZZZY010000026.1, read on the forward strand.
TGATTCCAAGGTCTGAATATAGTAACGTAGGCGAGTTCTCATTGCCCAAATTCCCATTGAAGGAAACAGAATTAAGACGAACATAAAAGGCGAGAAAGGCAAGAAGGGTAATTTGACTAGTTGTTGCAATTGCTGGAAATTAACAGCCCAAGGATGTAAAGATTCACTACCAATGCAAACTACTGGGAGAATGGGAATATGATAGCGATCGCTCAACTTAATAAAACTCACATCAAACTTTTCTAGTTGATAGCGTTTTTTCCAACCTTTCAGAGGGCCACGGATACCTTCAGGTGCATATAAGATAATTTTATCTTGGGCAATAGCTGCTTCAAAATCATCTAATTCGGCTCGCACACCACCCAAAACCTGCGACCATTTCGGTGGTAGCCACCAAATTACCAAAGGATGATCAAATAATGCTGGGCTTGCTACGGGTTGTACCACCCATCCTCTAGCTTCACTTAATAAATAACCCAAGGTCAAAAAATCCCAAGGAAAACACATCCCTGCGTGATTCATTGCCACAATCAATGGCCCTGTTTGCGGCAAGTTTTCAACTTGTTGTAATTCTCCCCGAAAATAGTATTTGACGATGGCTCCGAGAACTTCTTCACGAAAGGCTTGTTGATATTTAGGATCAAATTCACCAATTTCTTTTCGAGGTAAACGAAAACCAAGACGCAACCAACGACTCAGCACCGCCAGATAAAATCCGCCAGGAATTAAAAATAATCCATATTCCAGCCAAATCCAACCATCTTTATCGGTATGATAGTGCTGCCAATGGCGGTTCAATAAAATCAGCCAGCCTGGAGGATACCAAAGACAAAACCAATCAAACCAGCTAAATATATAGCCTTCACTTGGTGTATTTTCCAGTTGAGGAGTGTTGAGGAGGTTTTTGGAGTGTTGATTAATCAAAACGCTTAAGGAGCAGACATAAATTTTCTTAAATGTACATTATAAATTTATAGTTTTGTCATTGGCATCCTTCCATAGAACTAAAATTAACTACAGGTTTTGAAACCCATTTCAGATTTGGTTGCCAAAATTAATAAATGCAAAGGTTTTAAGTAAAACTTATATATGCAGTCCCAAATAGACTAGGCACACGAAAAACCTAACCCCCTAATCCCTTTTCCGCGACGGGAAGGGGGGAAAATTCTAAATCTCTCTCCTAAAAGGAGAGAGATTTAGAGAGAGGTTTTCCAGATCCCGTGAAAAGTCAGAAATAGGATTATTTTGGGGTCACACAACCGACAAAATTTAATATTTATTTTATAGTTAGCTGATTTTGTCACACCACCTAAAAACAGTGAATAGTTATTAGAACTATGGCAGAGGAGTTAAAGCAGTGAACAGTAAGCAATGAAGATTAATAAATGATATTGGGATTTCGCCAAAAGATGAAATTGATAACAACTAATGACTGTTCAAATTCTTCCTCAAGTTGGAGACAAATGGCGAGACACCTGTCTTAATCTTCCTATTATGAAACTAGGAAAGCCACTAAAAATTTCAGATTTAATCCGCGAACTTCGGCAACAACTCGCTCTCTCTCAGGAAAAGTTTGCAGCCGAGTTGGGAGTTTCTCTGCGAACAGTCAATCGCTGGGAGAACGGATCTACAGTGCCTTCACAGATGGCATTAAAGCTAATTGAAGAAATGTTACAAAAGATGGGCGAAGCAGGCAAAAGACTACTGAATGAGTATCTCCTAAAAGCGGAGCAACGGGAGGACTCTTAAAATGATGGTGAAAGTACCCGAAAAAATTTTGATGATGCGCTCTTGGTTACTAACTTATGGTGTGATGATTCTCGCAGTTATAGCAGCGCTGCTGCTGACACAACTATTGCTGTCGGTCTTTGATGCGAGCGTATTTACATTATTTTATGCTGCTGTGGCAGTCAGCGCCTGGTATGGCGGCATGGGACTTGGAGTATTAGCGATCGCTCTTTCTGTGACAACTGCGCTCTATTTTTTAATTGAGCCAGTCTACTCGTTTGATTTCCTCAGCAGCCTGAACATCTTAATACAATTAACCACATTCTCATTAGTATCCTTCTTAATTACAGCCCTCTCTTCAGAGTTGCGAACTGCTAGACGCAAGGCAGAGACAAGCCTGAAGTTATTGCAAAATAGCGAAATGCGGTTTAGCCGACTGGTAGAATCCAACATCATTGGAGTCATTGTCACTGATATGAAAAACGGCTCCATCGTCGAAGCCAATGATGCTTTTCTGAACATGATTGGCTATAGGCGAGAAGATTTGACCGCTAACCAAATCAAGTGGCGTGAGATTACCCCACCTGAGTATCTTCTTTTGAGTGAGCATTCAGTGGAAGAACTGAAAACTACCGGAGTATGTAAACCCTTTGAGAAGGAATATATCTGCAAAGATGGCACAAGAGTTCCCGTTTTGCTTGGTTCTGTCATCGTGGGAGACGCTGAAGAAAAGGTCATTGGCTTTGTTGTTGATTTGAGCAAACGCATACAAGCCGAACAAATCTTGCGGGAGAAGGAAGAACGTTTGAGGTTAGCTAACGAGCGTTTTGAGTTAGCAGCATCTGCGGTCAACTGTCTCATTTATGACTGGAATATAGAACAGGATACTATTGACAGAATCGATGGATTAACTCATATTTTAGGGTATTCCCTCGGTATTGCCGAAACAACAGGTAATTGGTGGCGTGAACTTGTTCATCCAGAGGATTTGCAGCGTGTACAAGAGGAAGCGGCGATCGCTTTGGCAAATGGCGATCGCTACACTGCTGAGTATCGCATTCGCAACCGAGATAATCAGTACGTTTATGTAGTGGATCAGGGAATAGTGGTGCAACGGGATGCTGATGGAAAAGCAGTACGCTTAGTTGGCAGCACTACAGATATTAGCGAACGCAAGCAAGCAGAGAAAGCAGTCCAAGAAAGTGAAGAACGGCTCAGGAGTTTTGTCAAAGCGAATATAGTTGGTATTCTCTTTGGTGATGTGAGTGGTAGGATCACTGAAGCCAACGACGAGTTCTTGCGAATTGTGGGCTATACCCAAGTAGATATCCAGACAAGTAGATTGCAGTGGACTGATATCACGCCCCCTGAGTACCAATATTTAGATGAACTGGCTATTGCCGAGGCAACAGCAAAGGGAACCTGTACACCTTATGAGAAGGAATATATTCGCAAGGATGGTTCTATTGTCCCAGTTGTAGTTGGCTACTCCCTTTTAGGAGAATCTCGCCAGAAATCAGTTGTATTCATTCTCGATATTAGCGATCTCAAGCAAGCTAAAAAAGCGTTGAGTCAGAGTCAAGAGCAATTTCAAGCTTTTATGGACAACATTCCCGCCGCCGCATGGATTACGAATGCAGACGGGCGTGTACTTTACGTGAGTCCAACTTATCTGAGTATATTCGATGTAGCAACAAATAAAGCGATTAATAAAAACATTTTTGACCTATACCCAGCCCAAATCGCTCAACCCTTCCTTGATACCATTAGAATGGTTGCCCAAACGAATCAGGTTGTTGAAACAATCGAGTGTGCCCCCCGCACAGATGGCACTCTGGGGGAATTTTTGGTATATAAATTTCCCATTGCAAATGCATCTGGGCAATGCCTAGTAGGAGGGGTTGCAGTTGACATCACCGAACGCGAACGCGCCCTTCGTGAACGCCAGCTTGCAGAACTTGCCTTGCAAGAGCGCACCGAACGACTCAAACTGCTCTCTGAAACAACCAGTGATTTGCTTTCAACCGAGCGTCCCTTGGATCTAATGAACAGCTTGTTTAGCAAACTCTCGGCGCAGATGGATTTGCATTTTTACTTCCACTATCTCATTGAGACGCACGAAAATCAGCAGAAACTTCGGTTAGTAGCTTGGAACGGTATTACTGATGAAGTATTTCAAGCAATTGAATACCTGGAATTTAATCAAGGGATGTGCGGACTAATCGCGCAAGAACGCCGTCAAATCGTCCTCAATGATGTGCTTAACTGTACTCATCCAAATGCCCACATCCTCCAGGTTTTGGAAATTACAGCCTATGCAGGTCAACCGTTAATTGCTCAGGGAAAGCTGCTTGGTGTCCTCTCCTTTGCCAGTCGCACCCGTACCCACTTCACCTCTGGAGAAATTACCTTACTGCAAGCAACCTCCGAGCAAGTAGCGGTTGCTCTGGAACGCGCCGAGTTGATGGCTTCGTTAAAGCAGCAAAAAGAACAATTAGTCCAAGCTAACCGGATCAAAGATGAATTTTTGGCGGTTCTTTCCCACGAACTTCGCACGCCGCTAAACCCGATTTTGGGATGGTCGAAGTTACTGCAAACTAAAAAGTATGATGAAGCAACCACCACTCGCGCCCTCGAAACCATTGAGCGCAATGCCAAGCTTCAGACTCAACTAATTGAAGATTTGTTGGATGTCTCTCGGATTTTGCAAGGTAAACTCAGTCTGAATATTGCTCCTATGAATCTGGAAACTGTGATCGCATCTGCAATAGAAACTGTACGTCTAGCCGCCCAAGCCAAATCTATCAATTTGCAATTTACAATTTTAGATTTTAGATTAGAAAATTCTCACATAAATTTAGAATCTGTCGATTTTAACAACCAACCTGACAATCTCAAATCCCAAATCCAAGTTGCGCTTTCAGCGCCCCCAAGGTGCGATGCAAAATTATTAGTAATCGGTGATTCCGGCCGATTGCAGCAAGTTATCTGGAATCTACTTTCCAATGCGATTAAGTTTACGCCCCAAGGTGGAGAGGTAGAAATTAGTTTACAGGCTGTTGGTTCTCAGGCTCAACTTCGAGTCAGTGATACAGGTAAGGGAATTAGCTCAGATTTTTTACCATTCGTATTTGACTACTTTCGACAAGCTGATGGTGCAACTACCAGGAAATTTGGGGGATTGGGATTAGGATTAGCTATTGTTCGTCACATCGTCGAGCTACATGGAGGCACAGTTAAGGCAGAAAGTTTAGGCGAAGAACAGGGAGCAACCTTTACAGTCATGCTACCTCTGATCGAGATTCATCCAGATAGCTACCAGATTGATAGACAGCCTGATAATTTACCCGATCTCAATGGGGTAAAAGTTCTGCTTGTGGATGATGAGCATGATACGCGAGAGTTAATTGCTTTCATTCTGAAGCAATCTGGCGCGATAGTAACTCAGGCTGCGTCGGCTAGGGAAGCACTACAAGTATTGCCTCAGTTCCAGCCAAATCTGCTGTTAAGCGACATTGGAATGCCGGAAGTGGACGGCTATATGCTGATGCGTCAAATCAGAGCGATGTCACCAGAACAAGGAGGGACAATTCCAGCGATCGCTCTTACCGCTTATGCAAGTGAGGCTGATTATCAACAAGCAATCGCTGCTGGATTTGGGCAGCATATCACCAAACCAGTGGAGCCAGCTAAATTACTTCGAGCGATCGCAAACCTGATTTATCGTTGTAGCAGCCTGTAAATTGGGAAGGACTAACGCGGAGTCCCTTTTTTTGCGTTTTCGGTTGGTCAGTCTGGCTGAGGTGAAGCTACTGGAGCGACAGTCCTGTGCTGAACTTGACACTTATCTTCAACACCATTGGGCAAAATGGCCTTGCAACTGTTTTTGGATGAAGTAATGGTAACATACATACTACTTTCTCGCTTATTACATATCAGTATGAAATTCTTCTTATTTTCCCTAGCAATTATTCTTCATTTTTCAAATATGGCACAGGCATTAGTTGTGAAAGGTTTTGAGCCTGTTACTACTGATTTAATGATGGCGAAAAGTTTGCCTCATACTGAGTGTGAAAAGCAAGCAGGAAATTTTGTAGTTAAATATTCTGCACCTACTGTTTCGATTAAAGTCCAAAAATTGGAACTGATTTGGAATCAAAGAATCGAATCATATAAAAATCCAATATCTGCAACACCCAGTCAAGTCACAACTCAGATAAAAAATAAAAAACTTACTAACTATCAGTTGGATAAACTGAAAAACCTGATTCAATCAAGTGGGTTTATGAATCTAGCAGCAGAATATGGCGTAGCCACTGATGAAAGGTATTATCCTTATTCTATTTCAGTATGTTTAGACAATAAAGAGAAAAAAGTATTTTATAGAAGTAATCCTAGTTATGGTAAAAGTCCTGAAGCATTCCGAGTTATCGAAGATTATTTACAACAGCTAATTAAGTAGTATACCTACCCTATTATTGTCTGTATCTAAGTTTAACCATACTTAGGTAAGTTTTATGAAGTAGGTGGTCTAAGTGTTCATCCTCGTAAATTGGCGAAGGATTGAAGTATATAGGACAATACAGTTCAGTTAAAGCTAAAGCTTAGGTGCGTAGACGCGCAGCGGTGAGGGAGTCGCGGCGATAGCGAGTCTTTTTCCTTGGCGCTAGCCTCTCCCTTTGGGAGAAGGGGAGACACCAAAGGCGAACGAGCGTCACTTCCGAACCCGTTGGCGCAGCTTTTCGTAGAGAATGGCTTGTCGTCAGACATCGCACTTGAACAGGACTATTTTTTACTACGATGCACATCATATCAATCTCTAATTTACCCATTCATCAAATACAGTATCTGACAGCAGCTTCTGGTGGTATTGGTGTTATTGAGAGATATTTACCAGTTTTATTAGCAGAAGTTGATTCTTTACCTAATAATTTAGAGGCAATTACTATTACAAGTGATTTACAAGGAATTGACCCGAAAAATCAACAACTTCTCGGTCATCTTGTCATAGAAGAATTAGAAAAATTGGCAGAGAATGGAAAAATTCCCCCCCTAAAAAATACAGGTATTATATTAGCAGGTGATTTATATGCAGAGGTCAATAGGCGTAGTGGAGTAGTGGGCGATATCCGAGAAATTTGGCAGGCTTTTCATCAACGATTTTATTGGGTGGCTGGTGTTGCGGGGAATCACGATAGTTTGGGAAATACACAAGAAGAAATCCAGATTTTTAAACAAAATCGGAGTATTTACTATCTTGATGGTGAAATCAGAAGAAATGGTGAGCTTAATCTTGCAGGGATTTCTGGTATTATTGGTAAAAAAAGCAAACCCTTCAGGCGGACTGAGAAAGAATTTATTAAAGCAATTAGGGAACTTCTAAAGCAGTCACCAGATATTTTAATTTTACATGAAGGGCCAGATTACCCACAAGGTAATTTGGTTGGGAAAGAATCTATCCGCAAGGAGTTAGAAAAAATCAATCTAACTAATAATTTATTAGTTGTCTGTGGTCATTCTTATTGGAAAATTCCGATGATCGCTTTAGAAAATGGTATCCAAGTCATTAAAGCAGATAGTCGTGTTATCGTACTTCAGGCGAAGAAATAATATCAAATCATTCTAATATTGGGCGATCGCATTGAACAAATAGGCTCTTGGATGGGGCTATTAACTGGGGGAGATGATCCCTGACTGCGGCTGTGGAGCGCAGCAGAACATGGGTCTGAGTCCCCCATTTCTAATAAGTGGTTTTCGTGCCTGTGGGGTAGAATCCCCACTTGAACTATCCCCCTTGCTCCAAACTTTGAGCTGTAATGTTGGGTTATTCAAGTAACAAGATCGGCGATCGCTTCTGATGTAGAAAGTGCGGCTTCAGGTTGGTAACGGATACCGGCTTGTTTGAAGCGATGTAAAGCTTCACCCAAGCGATCGCAATCTGCAATCAAACTGATCCTGACATACCCTTCACCTGCAACCCCAAAGGCGTTACCTGGGGTAAGAACAACACCAGTTTGTTGCAATACATTCAAGGCAAAATCTGTAGAACCCATGCCAACAGGACATTTCACCCAAAGATACATAGTCGCCTTAGTTTTGGGGATATCCCAACCCAAATCTCCTAATCCTTCAATGAGGAAATCGCGGCGAGTCCGGTAGCGTTGTTGTACCTCGTGTAAATACACATCTGGCAGTTGTAAAGCTGTTTCCGCTGCTGTTTGCAAAGCAGCAAAAATGCCGTAATCTAAGTTAGTTTTCAGCGTCCGCAAACCTTGAATTACATGGCGGTTCCCCACCACAAACCCAACACGCCAACCAGCCATATTATAGGTTTTAGATAAGGTGTGAAATTCCACACCAATATCTTTCGCACCAGGAATTTCTAATAAGCTAGTGGGTTGATAACCGTCAAAAGCTAACTCGGCATAACACAAATCATGCACCAGCAAAATTTCATATTTGCGGGCGAAGGCGACGATTTCTTCAAAGAATTCGCGGGGGGCGGTGGCAGCGGTGGGATTGCTGGGATAGTTGAAATAGAGAATTTTAGCTTGTTTAGCAACCTCATCAGGAATGGCAGCTAAATCAATTAACCAGTCATTTTCTGGTTTGAGAATCAAACTGTGAATTTTCCCCCCTGCGATCGCCGGGCCACGGAAATGGGCCGGATAAGCTGGGGAAGGAACCAGAACTAAATCGCCAGGGTTAACATAGGCAAGTGCTAAATGAGTTAATCCTTCTTTAGAACCCAGCAGTGGCAAAGCTTCGCTATCGGGATCGAGAACCACATCATAACGGCGACGATACCAGTTAGTGATCGCACGGCGGAAACTAGCAGTCCCCTCAAAAGGTGGATAACCGTGATTAGCAGGATCTTTTAAAGCGGCGATCGCCGCTTCTACAACTGGTGCTGGCGTTGCACCATCGGGGTTTCCCATACCCAAATCAATTAAATCTAACCCTTGTTCCCGGGCTTTCGCTTTTAGTTCATCTAAACGGGCAAATACATAAGGTGGCAATTTTTGTATGCGTTCTGCTGGGACAATCCAATTTAAACTCATTCTTCAACCTCGTCACTCATTCCCTTGGGCGAAACTCGATTCATGTCTCTACTATCTATCGGTGCAGTGGTGGAAACCATTGCTGCCATCAACTGTTCTGGCGCGACTGTGAATGGTAGTCGATGGATGTCAGAATTAGGAACTAGAGCAATTTCAGCAGCTGTTTGCAACTCACCTAATGTAATATTGCCCAATCCCAAATCACTTAATTTTTGGGGTAGTCCAATTTCTGTGTAGAACTTTAACAACTGTTGTCGTGCCGATGCTGCTAGTTGATTGCCTTGTAGCATTTCTTCTAAACGTAGTTGCACCAAAATCCCAAAAGCAACTTTTTCGCCATGAATACTGCCATGTCCTGAAATATGAGTTAAACCATTATGCACGGCATGGGCCGCAACTGTGCGGCACTGCGCCCCTCCAAGTCCCCCAACTACCCCAGCTAATAAAACAGTAGCGTCTACAACTTCTCGCCAAACCTCACTACCTACTTCATTCAGGGCGACAACTGACTTTTGCAAGAGGATATCTCGCAAAATTCGTGCTTGTTGCACCGCAGCAATAATTAAAGTGTCCTGCAAATGCCCACTGCTAACTGAGGCTTCATACCACTTAGCGATCGCATCACCAATTCCAGCTACTAAAGTACGTTGTGGTGCAGTTTTAATCAAGTCATAATCGAGTATCAATAAATCGGGACAACGAGATAGTCCCACGTCGTAGAGAAACGCCCCATCTTCCGAATAAACATTAGATAAGGCACTCCAAGCTGCACAGGTAGCCCCTGATGTCGGAATTGTCACCACTGGCAACTGTAACTGCTGCGCGACTAATTTCGCTGTATCTAAGGCTTTACCGCCACCAACACCGATAATCACATCAGCTTTATGTTCTTTTGCCTTCTTCTGTAAAGATTTCAGACTAGCTTCGCAGCAATCTGCACCATAAGAAGCTTGAACAGGATGTAACTGTTGCGTTTCTAATACTGGTTGCAAATTCTTTCGGCTGATGGCAAGAGTAGACTCACCTGCCACAACTAAGGGACGACTTCCCAAAGAGGCGATGTCTGTTGTGGCGGCTAGCAATACCCCAGAACCACGGATGACTTTTGCTGGGGCAACTGTGAGGGTAAAGAATGAACTAGAGGTTTGAGTAGACAAAGAAGGTTGAGTAGAAATTTGATTAGACATATAATCTAGTTTGCCAAAACCTTGATATTTCTTAATCTAATAGACTTATAACCAGGGATGCTTGTTGCCAGATGGCTACAAACTTGCATCTGACTCAACTAGGTTTTAACCGATCTAATTTCCAACTGGTTAAGCAATTTAAAGACGTTGCTTAAATTTGTGATGTCCATTAGCCTGAAATTCTGAACTATCAAAGTTTTGAATAACCGTATCATTAGTTAACATTACCACTCTCAGATTCTCAAGAAAAGTCAATCAATTTTAGATTTTAGATTTTAGATTGACCTTTTTCCATTGGGAATTGGGCATTGGGCATTGGTTCTCCTCCCCTCACTTCCCCACTTCCCCACTCCCTCATCTCCCTCATCTCCTCATCTCCCCTACCTCTTCCCAGTCCCCTTAAGCGTTAGGTTTGGGCAATTGGGCGAATTTGTCTGTGTAAATTTCCACTGTGACTGGGGAATTTTGATGAGAAACGAGCGATCGCTTGGCTTCACCCAAGTAAACTGGTACAGAAATCCCTGTTTCCCGGTGAATAATGGTGCGGGCGCGAACTGTTAACTTGTCGTCTTCCCGTGTCCCTGAACGACCATAAGAAAATAGATTACTAGCTGCTTGACGTAAAGTTGCTTCTAATTGTGTGGGTGTAATTTGGGGTGATGTAGTAATAACTGCTTGTGTTGAGCCATTGTCATAAACTAAAGTGTACTTGGCTGCTCCGGGAATCACAGTCCGACTTAAGGGGACTATTGATAGTGCAAATAAACCACCAGTCAGCACCAGCATAAAGCCAGTCGTACCCACCACCCGAAAGCGGATGCCCCATTTGAGAATAAAAGCCAAAACTGCTAGGGCCGCGAATGCCAAGGTAGCTATACCTGACCATTGGGTGTACTGAAGAAAGTCAGCTGTTGTGAGCATAAGGTTAGTTATGGATACGTCTTTTTATTCGTTACCGACATACCCATTTTACCGAGAGCTTACACTTCTACTATTTATTGCCCGCAGTTACAAAAAATTAACTCTAACAAGGTTATGCGATCACCTTGCGTAAGTCCTAGACTTAACCCTAACCCCGTAACAGTCGAACCAGTCATTTGCAAAAATTGACGGCGATTAAAAGTCATATTTATTACTTACATACCAGATATTTTTCCTAAATCTTAGCATTATATACGTATAAAATAAAGCAAATAAAATAATTTTTACTGGTTTTTCCAGAAAAATACTATCAAAAACCTTGACAATAATTTAATACAGTAATTACAGATGAATTACTGAAAAATAAAACATACAAAAGGGCATCTACAAGAGATGCCCGT
>CAZZZY010000027.1:0-18650 GCA_964658545.1 uncultured Acetobacteraceae bacterium
CTGGAAAAATGAATGAGGATTAGCTTATGACATCACAATATATATCAATACGCTGGTTTTGGTTTTTGACGCTAACCCAAGCGTATTGCAATATATGTATGTTGTAGAAATTCTGATTCTATTGCCTACTGATTTGGGAATAATAGCTTTGTAGCTTACTGCTATTCCAAAAAATTAACCCTCGGCTTACCACTGGGGGTTTTTTTTGTTTGGCAAAATGGCATATCTATAAATTAGACGGTTGCTATGGTATTTGAGTAGGATACATTCCATGCGAAAAAGTACTGACTTGCATTACCCCTGGCTAACGACTAGGGGTTTTTATTGGAACTTTTACTGAGATATTGCACCATTACCAATAACCGTAAGATTGGCAGCTTGGTTGGTATGAGTTGATTTGAGAATTCCGTGCTTTTCTGAATTAATAAGGGACAGCGATTTTTATTCAACCAGGGGAGTGTCAATATAGGCTTATATCGGAGTAAAAAAATCAAGTGCAACAAATTAACTATGACAGAAGCTAAAAACGTAATTGGTGGAAACCTAGAAGCCTGCTGCACTTCTCCCATGACTGGATTTTACCGCGACGGTTTTTGTCGCACAGGTGGTCAGGATTTCGGGTCGCACGTCCTATGTGCCGAAGTGACCTTAGAATTTCTGGAGTTTACCAAATCGCGGGGGAACGACCTAAGCACACCTGTTCCTGATTTTAATTTTCCTGGACTGAAGCCTGGCGATCGCTGGTGTTTGTGTGCTTCTCGTTGGCAAGAAGCTCTCGATGCTGGCGTTGCTCCACCCGTCATCCTCTCTGCAACCCATGCTAGAGCTTTGGAAGTGGTTTCTCTAGATGAACTGAAAAAATATGCCGTAACTTATTCTTGATTGGGAATGGGGAATGGGGCATTGGGCACTTGGACTGAGTGAACGCGAACAGCGTCTCTAAGAGCTGCCGTAAAGCCTGCGGCATAGCTACGCTTAGGGCGCAGCCTAACAAGAGAAGTATTGGGCATTGGGAATTAATTATTGCCCATTGCCCATTGCCCAGTTCAAAATCAACTTACTGAAACTTCCACAGGTAGTTTTAATAGATTGGCAACCATAGCAATCAATTTATTGGGGTCTATTGGCTTAGATAAATGCTGCTGAAACCCTGCTGAAAGGGCTTCTAAGCGGTCTTCCTCTCGCGTGTACGCTGTTAAAGCGATCGCTGGGATATGTCCGCCTTTTTCTGGCTCTAAAGAGCGGAGTTTCCGAATCAGCGTATAACCATCTTGCTCTGACATACCGATGTCGCTAATCAGGATATCTGCTTTTGCTTGTTCAAGTACTGCTAATGCTTCATCAACTGATGCTACCGCAGTGGCGATCGCTCCATACTCCTCAAACATAAAACTGAGAAAATTACGGGTATCTGCTTCATCATCTACAACTAAAACTTTTAATCCAGCAAGCGGTGTCGATGCCACAGGGGAGGAAATTTCTCCTGTTGCTTCCCTATTTACCGTATTGTTTTGTAGCAGTGGTAGTCTCACAGTAAAGGTTGCTCCTTCTCCAGTGCCTAGACTTTGGGCAAAGATTATCCCCTTGTGCAGTTCCACTAAATGACGGACGATCGCTAGTCCTAGTCCTAATCCATTGTGCGATCGCGTTGTGGTGCTGTCTGCTTGCCGGAAACGCTCAAATACTTTGGGTAAAAACTCCGAACTGATGCCAATGCCCGTATCGATAACTTGAATTTGGGCGTATTTGTGAGTTGTTTGTTGTCCTTCACCACAGACTACTGACAGATTCACTTGTACTCTACCACCTTTAGGTGTAAACTTAATAGCATTGGTAAGTAGATTCCAGACTACTTGCTGTAACCGGGCTGGATCGCCATAAACTGACCCTACTGAAGCATCTAAGACGGTATTTAACTGAATCTCTTTTGGCTCTGCGAGGGGACGCACTGCCTCTAAAGCTGCCTCTATCACTGGCATAAGATTCACCGCAGATACATTTAACCGCAACTGACCACGGATAATCCGGGATACATCTAAGATATCCTCAATTAGTTGCATCTGAGAGATGGCATTGCGTTCAATGGCTTGTAGGGCGCGGGAAGTGGCTTTGTCATCAAGTTTCTTAGAGCGGAGAATTTTTGACCAGCCTAGCATCGAGGTTAGGGGTGTGCGGAGTTCGTGGGAGAGAACAGCGAGAAACTCATCTTTCATCCGATTTGCTGCTTCTGCTTCCTGTCTTGCCGTCTGTTCTCGAATTACTTGAGCGCGGACTTCTTCTGCTTGCTTGCGTTCAGTAATATCTTCGAGAGTGCCTACATATCCCAGTAAGTCCCCCTGACCGGAAAGCATTGGTGATGAGCGAACCTGAACCCAACGGACGATGCCTTGAACAGTTTGAAAGCGAAATTCTTCAGAGTAATCACGACCCTCATAAATGTAGTTAGACCAACTGACAACTGCTCGTTCTCTATCTTCTGGATGAACAGATTCTAGCCATCTTTTTTCTAAACTCTCTGCCGCTTTCAAGCCACAAATTGCCTGATAGCGTGGATTAGTATACCTACAGCCACCTTCAGTATCAATTTCAAAAATGCCGACGGGTGAACAGGTACTCAGCGATCGCAATCGTTCTTCACTTTGCCTGAGTTCCGCATTCACAGCTACCAGTTGCGCTGCTTGTTGCTTGACGGCTTCTGTTTTCTTAAATAGTTCTACGAATACTGTAACTTTGGAAGTCAAAATATTGGGGTCTAATGGTTTGAGCAAATAATCAACTGCACCCAAGGCATAGCCTTTAAACAGCATTTGGTCGCTGGTGCTAAAGGCGGTAAGAAAGATAATTGGAGTGTGACGCGATCGCCCCCGATTGCGAATTAAGGTAGCAGTGTCAAAGCCGTCCATTCCTGGCATTTGTACATCTAGCAAAATTACCGCAAAGTCTTGATGTAGCAGACATCTCAAAGCTTCTTCACCAGAAGTAGCCCTCACCAGATTTTCCCCCAGTTTTTCTAGGATCGCCTCTAGTGCTAGCAAATTTTCCACTTTATCATCTACTAGGAGGATGTTTATCTTGGGTTCCATCTGCATGGGTTTATTTCCGTGATGAGTGACAAAGCTTGACCATTTGGGAAGCAATGTTTGAGAGTGTCAAAATCCAGTCTACTGTAACAGCAGAAATTGCGGCCTCTGGCATAATGTCGCTTTCAGCTGTGGTAGGTTCCTGTACGATAGTTAGTCCTCCCCGCACTTTTATTTTTTTTAGACCTTGCATACCATCTTGATTTGCCCCTGTCAATATTACACCAATAACTTGGTCAGTGTAGACATCGGCTGCTGACTCAAACAGCACATCGATAGATGGTCTGGCATAGGAAACTGGCTCATCAGTCGAAAGAGCAAAGTGACCTAGTTCAACCAATAAGTGATAATCTGCTGGAGCTAGGTAGATATGTCCTGGTAGTATTTCGTCCTTGTCTTCTACTTCTCGAATTGGTAACAAAGTGGATTCTTGTAATAGTTCCTGGAGTGTGTTGTTAGATTCCTTGTGACGATGTTGCACGATCGCGATCGGCACTAGGAAGTCTCCTGGTAACTTCCCCAGGATAATTTTTAATGCTGATAATCCACCTAAAGAAGTACCAATTACCACAATTTTAAACGACACTTGTTTAGTCCTCACAGGAAGTATCTCAATGAGTGCAAATATACCTGGCGATTAGAATTCGCAGTTTATCTTACACATAAACTCAAGGAATTTGAAACCCAGGTCGGTGGGTTTTGTCTGTATAGCCGCGAATGACCTTCGCCAAGGCTACTTACTACCTTGATTTATATTTATACCAACTCAGGACTTACGCAAAAAAGTTCTGAAGTAGCGGTAATTCATGAATCACCGCTACGACAAATCAGGTTTTTGAAACAATTTTGCGTAAGTCCTACAACTATTCAAGATTATATATTTTTGTCATAAGCATTACAATTAAATATTTTATGATTGTGAAATATTTGACAGAAAAAATATTATATTTATATTAGGGTTATTTAATCTTCATTCAATGCCATAATCGCTACATTATAGAAATATTTTTCTGCTAAATAACTAACTTTTAAAACTTTAATCATTATTGTTTTGACAATTAACAAAATTTTACTTAAGCTAAAAGATAGGTTAAGCAAATCAACAAATAACAGCAATTTTTTTTAGCTCCACCAATAATTGCTGTTTCAGGCTATTGGCATGAGGAAAATAATCACAATCACAATGATTATCTGTAGGTAAGCTCACGAGATTTAGCTGCAAAAAGCTAAGACATGATTAAGCGTATTGCACCGCGCACATATTGAACATATTCCGGTCAATTATGGATGGATACTTATGGTGATATTAGTAAGTATCCATCAATCATGGAAGTTTGACCACAGTGCGGTAGATATCTCCAGGAGAATACAATGTTTGAGTATTTTACATCATTGAACGACCACAATTTGCCCTATCCAGATACGATTCATCCCATCGTTGTCCACTTCGTAATTGCGATGGTATTGTTTTCGTTTTTCTGCGATGTAGTTGGCTATTTTACTGGTAAAACCAGTCTTTTTGAGGTGAGTTGGTGGAATATGTTAGTTGCCACGATCGCCATCTTCGTAGCGATCGTTTTTGGTCAGTTTGAAGCAGGTTTAGCACAGCCTTACAACGTAGCTAAATCGGTGCTAAATTTGCATACGCTGATTGGTTGGTCGCTTGCGGGAATCATCACGGCGATTACAGCTTGGCGCTATGTAATTCGTTCCCGTAACCCGCAAAAACTACCAATTTATTATTTGGGAGCCGAACTATTTTTAACGCTAATAGTTGGCTTGCAAATATATCTCGGAGATAAGCTTGTTTGGGTGTATGGATTACATACCGTGCCAGTTGTAGAAGCAGTAAAGGATGGTCTGTTGCGATGAACTCAGAATTGATTGACCAGTTGACCGACTCTCTAGGCGCAAACGGATTACCTTACAACATTCCCGTTCACCCCAACTTAGTCCATCTGACAATAGGTTTGTTCATTATTGGGATGACATTTGATATCGTTGGTGTTCTGTTCCCCTTCCAAAAATGGGTCTTCAAATTTTTGGCAATTACCGTGGAACGTCAGAACTTATTTGATGTTGGGTGGTACAACATGTTAGCTGCCAGCGTCATTACATTTTTCACAGTGGCAGCAGGCTTTTACGAAATGCTGTTAGCAACACCACCAGCTGATATGAAGAGTGCCTGGGGATTGCAGGCAATGCAAACCATGATTTGGCATGGTGTAGGTGGCGTTTTTTTATTAGCGCTGATTGTTGGCATGACCATCTGGAGAGGATGGCAGCGCTTTGTTTGGGGCAGACAAGAATACAAACAGACAGATAGAGAAGTGCAGTGGTTCTATCTGTTCGCAGGCATAGTAATCATGTTCATTATGTACATCCACGGCACACTAGGAGCGCAAATGGCCGCCGAATTTGGCATACACAATACAGCAGATAATTTGCTGCGATCAGGCCAAGACCTCAATACAACAATCAAGTAAGTCAATTACCCAATACCCAATGCCCAATAACCAAAGACCATGAAAATCCAGAAGATTTTAAATATTTTAACGCCGCTTACAGGCGCGATCGCAGTCAGTGTGATCAGTCTGTGGCTAGGCAAACAGGCTTACTCCTGGCTTCCCCCGCAAGCAGCAGCCGAATCTCAACTAATTGATGATTTGATTAGCTTCCTAGTAACCCTCGGTGCCTTCATCTTTCTGGGAGTAACAAGTACTCTAACGTATTCTGTGATCTTCCATCGGGCAGTCAAAGATGACTTCAGTGATGGTCCCCCAATTGAAGGCAATATCACCCTAGAAGTTGTCTGGACAGCCATCCCAATTCTCTTAGTATTGTGGATTGCAGGCTATAGCTACCAAGTCTACGAACAAATGGGAATTCAAGGGCCGATGGAACTTGTCCATTTGCATAACCCAATGGGAATCGAATCGGCTTATGCAGCACCACAAGAGGACTTAGCAGAACCTGTTGAAAAAATTGATGTCCTAGCCAAACAATGGGCCTGGGTGTTCCACTACCCTGAGAAAGATATTACCAGTACCGAACTGCATTTACCTAGCGATCGCCGGATACGTTTAGCACTGCAATCACAAGACGTTCTCCACGGCTTCTACATTCCGGCATTTCGCCTCAAGCAGGATATTATTCCCAACCATAGCATCGACTTTGAATTTACTCCCATCCGCCTCGGCAAATATCGATTGACCGATTCCCAATATAGCGGTACATACTTTGCCACCATGCAGGCGAATGTCATTGTCGAATCTCCGGCAGATTATCAGCAATGGTTAGCACAAGCTGCAACCCAAAAACCATCTCCAGCAAATAATCAGGCAGCTGCTGAGTATGCCCAAACATCCCATCAATCAGTCCAAACTGGTTGGGTTACAGTTCCACCTGCTGCACCTCCTCTAGTCAATTCACCTGGTTGAAAAGAAAGTAACCATGACTAATGTTCCTATCGAAGGTATGCTTCTCCCGAATGAGAAGCCTAACCACAAATCTCCAGGTAACTGGAAAGAATACTTCAGTTTTAGCACTGACCACAAGGTAATTGGTATCCAGTACCTCGTTACCTCCTTCTTCTTCCTTTTGGTAGGCGGTATCTTGGCGATGGTGATTCGGGGAGAACTGTTAACACCCGAATCTGATTTAGTAGATCGTACCGTCTATAACGGGATGTTCACTATGCACGGCACTATAATGCTGTTTTTGTGGACATTTCCTTCACTGGTTGGTTTTGCTAATTATTTAGTACCCCTGATGATTGGGGCGCGAGATATGGCATTTCCCCGCCTCAACGCCGTTGCCTTTTGGATGGTGCCAGTGGTGGGAATTCTGCTGATGGGTAGCTTTTTGGTTCCTGGTGGTCCAGCCCAAGCGGGTTGGTGGTCTTATCCGCCTGTCAGTCTCCAAAATCCCACAGGTAACTTAATTAATGGGCAAGTTGTCTGGCTGTTGGCGGTGGCAATTTCCGGTGTGTCCTCGATTATGGGGGCAGTCAACTTTGTGACCACCATCGTCAAGATGCGGGCCCCAGGTATGGGCTTCTTCAGAATGCCGTTGTTTGTCTGGGCAGTATTTAGCGCCCAAATTATCCAACTATTTGGACTTCCTGCACTGACAGCAGGTGCGGTGATGCTGCTACTCGACCTCACAGTTGGTACTGCCTTTTTCGACCCTGCCAAGGGTGGTAATCCAGTTATGTTCCAGCATTATTTCTGGTTCTACTCCCACCCCGCCGTTTATGTGATTATTTTACCGATTTTTGGGATTTTCTCAGAAATCTTCCCAGTTTATTCCCGTAAACCCCTATTTGGTTACAAAGTAGTTGCCGTTTCATCGATTTTGATTGCTGTAGTTAGCGGTATCGTTTGGGTACACCACATGTATGTCAGTGGTACACCAGGCTGGATGCGGTTGATTTTCATGCTGACGACGATGTTTGTATCTGTCCCTACAGGGATTAAGGTATTTGCTTGGGTGGCAACTATTTGGGGCGGTAAGTTGCGGCTAAATACCCCAATGTTGTTTGCTTTGGGTGGATTGGTCATGTTTGTCTTTGCTGGCATCACAGGTATTATGCTTTCTTCTGTGCCTGTTGATGTTCATGTCAACAATACCTATTTTGTGGTGGGACATTTCCACTATGTCCTTTACGGGACTGTGACGATGGGCTTATTTGCTGCTATCTATCACTGGTTCCCTAAGATGACTGGACGGATGTACTCCGAAAGCTGGGGTAAAATCCATTTCTGGCTAGCATTCATCGGTACCAACCTCAACTTTTTGCCTATGCACCCTTTGGGATTGCAAGGGATGTTACGCCGAGTTGCTTCCTACGCCCCGGAGTATCAATTCTGGAATATTGTTGCTAGTCTGGGCGGATTTTTGTTGGGAATGTCCACTTTGCCTTTCATTTTCAATATGGTGATTTCTTGGATGCAAGGTGAGAAGGCACCCAATAATCCTTGGCGGGCAATTGGATTAGAGTGGATGGTTTCTTCTCCACCCCCTGTAGAGAACTTTGAAGAAATTCCCATCATCATCTCTGAACCCTACGGCTACGGTAAATCTGAACCTTTGACAGCTAACCTTTCCAACAACCCCAATTAACGCAGAAGTACGCAGAAACCCTCTGCGTCCCTCTGCGCTTCCCTTTGCGTTCCTTTGCGTTTCTAATACCCCTCTCACTTACAGCAAAATGGACACTTATATCAATTCCCCTGAATTGCACCACACAAGCGTAGAACATACCCACGACGAAGAAGGCAACAAAATGTTTGGCTTCATTGTCTTCCTAATGTCTGAAAGCGTCATTTTCTTGAGTTTTTTCGCCGGATATGCCATCTACAAAACAACGACTCCTAACTGGCTACCAGCGGGTGTTTCTGGGCTAGAAGTCAAAGATCCGGCAATCAACACAGTCATTCTAGTTGCCAGTAGCTTTGTCATTTACTTAGCAGAAAAAGCCCTGCAACGCCATGACTTGAAAGGATTTCGCCTGTATCTCTTGGCAACGATCGCAATGGGAAGTTACTTTTTAGTCGGACAAGCGATTGAATGGAGCCACCTTAAGTTTGGCTTCACCTCCGGGACATTCGGTGGCACATTCTACTTGTTAACGGGCTTCCACGGTTTGCACGTTTTCACCGGCATTTTGTTGCAGTTGATTATTTTGGGTCGCTCTTTCATTCCTGGTAACTACGACACAGGTCACTTCGGTGTCAATGCAACCTCGCTGTTCTGGCATTTCGTCGATGTTATCTGGATTATTCTGTTTATCCTCATCTACGTTTGGCAGTAAATAAGAATGAGGGAGTAATTTCTCCCTCTACTCATTTGCCTTTACACTAAATAACTCGTATTTGGTACGATCGCAAAAAAAGCATACTCATACCAAGCAGTCCAAATAAAACTGCGAATCCATCGCTGACGCTTTTCGGGACTCAATTCATATTCAAACGCCCCACGAGATACATCAATGGAAGATAGGTGAGAGTTACAACCACAGCCGTGTTGATAAGTAAAACCGTATTTGGAAGCAATACTCTGCACCTTCATCTGAATCGCAAACACTTTACCTGCATGGAGTATGGCATCCCAAGAACGTTTGTGTTCAATATCGCGGGGGTCAAATCTTAAGGCGCGTTCTTCAAAAATATGATCGCGGTAAATTGGTGCTAGATGTACATGATAAAAGCTGGCGGGTAATTCATAACCAAACTCATTAAATAAATCTATGCCAATGCGAGCCACTTTTACTTCATCAGCAGACTCTGTTCCCTTTGATTTCACATTCTGGAGAATTTCTGCAAAGTTTGGATAGCTGTCTTTGAGAAAGTCTTGCCCAAAAAACTCTAGGGTTTCCCATGCCAGTTGTGCAAATAACTGAGAGAATGAGGGTATCAAGTGAGCTAGTTCGGGGCGATCGCTAAATAAGTCAACGTCACCATGCTTTAATTTGTATAGGAACAACTGTGCCATCTCTACATAGCTTTGGGGATGGGAAAGTCCGACACTCGTGGTTCCTCTAGCAATGTCTTGCCATGTAGAAGGTAGTTGCGAAACGTGAACCGCATTTTCTCCAGCAATGACTGCAACAGGAGGACATTCGAGAAGCTGCATCGACAATCTCCTTTAAGACTTTAATTAATGTGTAATTTACCTTAGGCGATCGCTAAGTCTATCTTCTCAACACAATTAAAAATGTTTGACAGACTGTCTTTTGACAGGATTACAACTGTATTCTAAAATCTAATACGGTTCAGTTAAGCATTTTTTTCTTCTCTCTGTTCCCTCTGTGCCTCTGCGGTACCCTGCGGGAAGCCGAAGCGTCTACGTTAAAAAATTTGACTTTGATAAAGAGTTTTAGCCTTAACTGAACCGTATTGTTCTAAAATCAAAATTTTTTTTACTTCATCTATTGCTTCAAACAACCTGAATTTCAAGCACCAGCTATTTTTTTGTATAGTTTCTCACCTTTTACTATCTCTTCATAGTGCTGTTCATAAGAGGTGAACCTGATAGATTCTTGTTTTCCTAAACCTAAGATCCCAAAGGTGCAGAGGCTATTATAAAATAGTCCATGTACCCGCTTTTGCAGTAACTGATTGAAATAGATGAGGACATTACGACAAAGAATGACATTAAACTCATTAAAAGAACTGTCAGTTGCTAAATTATGTTGGGCAAAAACAATATTTTCTCTTAGGGATGCTCGAAAAATAGCATTATCATAAGCTGCTGTATAATATTCTGAAAATGACTTCTTGCCGCCTGCTTTTAGGTAAAGTTGAGTATATTCCTGCATCAGTTTCAGGGAAAAAATCCCACTTTTAGCACTTTGTAATACCTTCTCATTAGTATCAGTTGCATATATGCGGCAACGGTGATAAAGTCCTTCTTCTTGTAGTAGAATTGCCATTGAGTAGACTTCTTCACCCGTAGAACATCCAGCGTGCCAGATGCGAATAAACGGATAGGTTTGCAAGAAGGGGACAACTTGAGTTCTGAAGGTGTTATAAAAGCTAGGATCGCGAAACATTGATGTTACATTCACCGTCAGACCAAGCAAAAATCGTTCCAAATAAGCACGGTTGTGGAGTAACCGCTCTTGCAAGGCAGAAATATTAGCTAACCCCTCTACCTGCATGAAGCTCTGAATGCGGCGCTTGAGTGAAGAAAGAGCATAATCGCGGAAGTCATAGCCGTAGTACTGATATACCCCTTCCAAAAGCAGATGTATTTCTATATCCTCCAAGGTAGGTTTGGGCAAAGTCATAGTACGAATTAGCATATGTGCCCTTATGGAGCAGAAATTATTCACATTCTAGGTGATGGGTTGTATAAAACCCAAGTGCATCTTACCCCTAAAATAGCTTGCTGGATCTATTAAATTTGATAACGGTGCTACTTATGGGTTTCAGTTTAACCTAATTGCTGTTAATCCTAAAACAGCGATCGCTATTATTGAAATCCCAGCTAGCCATCTGACTTGAGAGCGTAAATTTTGAATCTCCTGGCTCAGATTTTCTGTATATGGTATGGGATATGGCTGAAGTTCTGTAACTTCAACAGCTACTTTTTGAGGTATATTTTGGGTACTTTCAAAAGTTACCTGCGTGTGTAGCCAATTAGTAATCAGTTGGGGACAGTTTTTCTTAAACCAATTTAAAGCCAAAGTTCTAAAAACCGGTTTGGACATTCGGGCAATTAATTTCATTACCCGGTTTAGAGGCTTCAGGCGAAGCTTTTGGTTGATGATATTGACTGAACCAACATCATAGAGACAATCCAGAATTAGCTTGACAGTGGCTTCTTCACTGTTAATCAAGTTTTGTAGTAAAAGCAGAACATCGTGCATACGCTCTGCTTCGATGTACTTTTCTGCCAATGTTTCTGGAGGATTTACTGAAGGACTTACCGTTGCATTTAGGGCGTTTTGTCTTACTATCGTCATATTGGTAACATAGCAGTAATAATCATCTAAGTACACCTATCTACCGAGGGAAAGATTTTTTATCTAGAGGGAGAACATAAAAGCCAAAATTTGGTGGGAGAAGATACCCATCCATATATTAATGCTTAATGGCAGACAAATGCCTCAACTAGTTCTCCTACAGGCTGTTAGTCCCATTTGATTCAGGATTGCTATATCCATAAATTATGTAGTACAAATATACTATTTTCTGCTAAAATGCCTTAAAAGTCAGCTAGCCTTACTTGAGGTAGTATGAAAAAAATCCCAGACACGCACAAAAAGCCAATTTTGCTCAAAGTTTCGCTGTTGCAGCCTACATCTGTAACTACTGCCATAGCGCCACTGCAACCCCAACAGGAAAAAATCATCAGTGAACGGGAGCGTTTGATAGCACAAGTTGAACGGATCAATTGGATGGCGGGAGAGTTAGAAGCAGCGATATTGGAGTTGAAAGCGATCGCTAACACACTGAATACTCAAAAACGTTACCCACTTTTAAAAAAGGAAGTAGACACAAATATTTGTCAATATTTCGCAGTTAGCGTCCCTTGGGTGAAACGAAAGCCTGATGAATCATTTATTTTAACGACGCGAAGAGTTGATTTATTCCGAGCCGAAAGGGAAGCCGCACTGCTAGCACAGCAACTTCGTCAGCAAACCAAAAAAAGATTAGCATTACAGCGACACAGAAAAAACAAGAGTAGGGTGGGAACTGACACAGGACACTTTTGCAAAAAGGCATTAGTCAACAAATCTTAAAACTATCAATATTCAACGGCAGTTCACGCCTGGGGTTGTACCAGTTATGCTGATTGAAGTGGCAGAAGGAACTTCTTCCTCAAAATTGCTTATCACACTGCCATTGCTAATTGCCACCAACTATAGTTGGTAGCAATTAGACAAAGCTGCCCTAATATTTGCACTTCCGTAAAACCAGGGTGCAACATCAGGGACAATCAATCAGCGCACAGAAGAGGTAAAAAGAAGGTGTTAAAGACACTTTTAGTAATTGCCGTTGGTTTTTTACCGTCCCTGATCTCCTTGTGGGTAATTCGCAAAACCCATGCGCGATCGCGTTTACGGTTGAGGCAAACAGCCATGAATTTTCCAGGAGTGCAGGGACGGCAAAACGTTAGATCGGTTGAAGGCGATCGCTATTATTTAGAAGGGGTAGGTTATCTGATTGGCGATATCAGCTGCAAATTTAATGCCCGATCCGGCTATATGCGTTGTGCTGTCAATCCCGACGGCCCATGTAATGGTTGCCGTCACTACGAACCTAAAGGATTTGCTAGTAGTGAAAAAAGGGCTTAAAATTCCTTACTTAGTATCAAAATAAACTGACAATGCGATTCCCAAATACAACTGTAGTTATAATAATTTGTATTTAGAAACACTTTGAATATTTGTCTTTGCATGGTCAAATAAGAATGATTTAATAGAATTCGTGCAAAAGTGTAAATCTGCGTCATTTTGTTTGCAGATTATGAAAATTACTATTAACTTTTGCTGAATATCTAATAACTATATGATTATTTAACGATGAACAACGCGATCGCTCAGACAACAGCATTATTATCAACTTGCGCTTTGCTACTAACAGCCTGTGGCGGTGGCGGTAGCACTGTGACAAGTTCTCCAAGTAGTACCACCAATAACACTGCAACCGATACCGCAACCACAACGGGTACAGTATCGGGTGCTATTCCCATAGGTATTGCTGTTGCCCAAACTAGCAATGTAGCATTACTAGGTCAAGAGCAAGTTGCTGGAGCCAAACTTGCTGAAAAGTATTTCAATAGTAAAGGTGGTGTTAATGGTACACCAATTAAATTAGTATTTCAAGATACTAGTGGTGATGAAGCAGGGGCAATTAACGCTTTTCAAACTTTAATTAACAAAGATAAAGTTATTGGGATTGTAGGGCCAACTTTATCACAGCAAGCCTTTAGTGCTGATCCTGTTGGTGAGCGGGCAAAAGTACCAATTATTGGCCCATCGAATACTGCTAAGAATATTCCCGAAATTGGTGATTACATTGCTCGTGTTTCAGCACCAGTTTCGGTTGTTGCCCCTAATTCGGTAAAAGCTGCACTTAAGCAAAACCCCCAACTTAAAAAAGTCGCAGTTTTCTATGCTCAAAATGATGCATTTAGCAAGTCAGAAACAGAGATTTTTCAACAAACAGTTAAGGAGCAAGGGCTGGAATTGGTAACAGTACAAAAGTTCCAAACCAGTGATACAGATTTTCAAAGCCAAGCTACCAATGCCATTAATCTCAAACCAGATTTGGTCATTATTTCTGGGTTGGCCGCTGATGGTGGTAATTTAGTGCGACAATTGCGGGAACTGGGTTATAAAGGCTTAATTGTCGGTGGTAATGGTCTAAATACATCGAATATATTGCCAGTTTGTAAAGCCCTTTGTGATGGTGTGTTGATAGCACAAGCTTACAGTCCAGAACATCCAGGTGAAATTAACACGGCATTTCGCAAAGCCTATACTGACGAATACAAAAAAGAGCCTCCCCAGTTTAGCGCCCAAGCTTTTGCAGCAGTGCAGGTTTATGTCGAAGCACTCCAAGCTTTAGATAAAAAGAGCAAACTTAACAAATTACAGCTACCAGAATTGCGGACACAATTAAACAAACAGATACTTGTCGGAACATACAATACACCACTGGGTGAAATTGGTTTTACTCCCATAGGTGAAGTTGTGCAAAAAGATTTCTATGTCGCCCAAATCAAGATGTCAAAAGATGGGAGTCAAGGTAAATTCACATTTATAAAATAGTTGCTACATGAATATATATCTGT
Source organism: uncultured Acetobacteraceae bacterium (assembly GCA_964658545.1). Classification (GTDB taxonomy): domain Bacteria; phylum Cyanobacteriota; class Cyanobacteriia; order Cyanobacteriales; family Nostocaceae; genus Nostoc. The sequence goes on from CAZZZY010000027.1 coordinate 14,388, forward strand.
TACTGCAGCAATTATTAAATGGGTTATCCATTGGTAGCGTATATGCAATTTTTGCATTAGGATATACCTTGGTTTATTCCATTTTGGGCATCATTAATTTAGCTCATGGGGCGATTTTTACTTTGGGTGCATATTTCACTTATGCACTCATGGGTGGTAACTTTGGATTTAACGGCTTGTTGGCTAATGCATCCTTGCCGATAAAATTACCATTTGCTATATCCTTGATATTAGGAAGTACTTTGGCAGGATTGGTAGGGGTAGTGATGGAACGCATTGCTTTTAAACCTTTGCGCCGTCAAGGATCTGATCCCTTACTAACTGTTGTTTCCAGTTTGGGGGTAGCAGTGGTAATTGTGAATTTAATCCAGTATTTAGTAGGCGCAGAAAGTTACACATACCCCGCAAATACTTACGGTAATTTACCACCTGCGATTAACTTTGGTAGTTCAGAAAACCCAATTCCTATTCGCAGCGTTCAGGTGGTAATTTTTACTGTATCAGCGGTAATTGTGGTAATTCTTACCTATTTTATCAATCGAACTAAGTATGGTAAGGCAATGCAGGCGATCGCAGAAGATCCAACTACAGCCAGTTTGTTAGGAATTAATAGCGATCGCTTTATTATCCTAACATTCTTCATCAGCAGTTTTTTAGCAGGATTAGCAGGAACTTTAGTCGCCTCTAGTGTTAGTATTGCTGGGCCATACTTCGGCATTGCTTTTGGGTTGCGGGGTTTAGCGGTAATTGTCTTAGGTGGTTTAGGTAGTATTCCTGGTGCGGTGCTGGGAGGCTTAGTAATTGGATTAGTTGAAGCTTTTGTTCCGGCGGAATATTCGGGTTATAAGGACGCTGTAGCTTATGGAATATTATTTATCATGTTGTTAGTTAGACCCCAAGGTTTGCTAGGGCGGCGGTTTATTCAGAAAGTTTAAAAAAGACGTAGCGCTATGAAAACATATACCAAACCAAAATTAACTTTTGATGAATTTTTGGAACAGTGTCCAGAGGAAGGTTTATATGAACTTGTAGATGGAGAAATTATAGTTGATAAAAGCGATAGTTTAATTAAGCTGAATCAAAATCTTTTAAAATGGTTGATTTTTTTGCTACTTACGGTTCTCTAATTGTCTCTATGGTATTGGGAGGGCTATTAGGGTTATCGCTTTACTTACCGCTAATGACAGGGCAATTGTCTTTAGCTAGTCCGGGGTTTTATGCTTTAGGTGGGTATATTGCAGCAATTTTATCCACAAAAGTTTTTACATCTAGCAGTAGTTTATTTCCCATTCCACTGTTGTTATTGGAAATGCTAATTGCTGGTGTAACTTGTGGTTTATTGGGTGTAATAGTGGGAATTCCGGCGTTAAGATTGCGAGGAATTTATTTAGCGATCGCCACTATCGCTTTTGTGGAAGTTCTACGCGTCATCTCCCTCAACTTGGATATTACAGGCGGTGCTGTCGGAATTTTTGGCATTCCTCAACCTTTCCAAACACAACTTGAATATTTATGGATTGCTCTCCCTTTACTATTAATTAGTATGGTGCTACTTTACCGTTTAGAACGCATCCGCGTAGGTAGGGCTTTTATTGCTATCCGCGAAGATGAATTAGCTGCTGGTGCAATGGGAATTGATCCAACTTACTACAAAGTTTTGGCGTTTACACTAGGGGCTATACTTGCAGGAGTTGTAGGTGCAATTAGCGCTCACTTTCTCAATACCTGGAATGCTCGTCAAGGTACTTTTGATGCCAGTATTATATATTTAACTTTTGTTTTGATTGGTGGTTCGAGAAGTTTTTTAGGGCCGGTAGTCGGAGGGATGGTATTTACAGCCTTACCAGAGATTCTGCGAAGTCTCGCTGATACTGGTGGTTTACCTAATTGGTTAGCACAATTTTTGCGAGATGGTAGATTAATTATTTTTGGCTTACTAATAGTAATAGGTACAGTCTTTTTCCCCCAAGGGTTAATTACTCCAGACATTTTTCAAAGACGTAAAAATCAAAAGTGAACTATTCATAATAATATGCAAAAATGTCACATAGTATTTCAGAAGCTAACAGTAGTATTGTCTTAGAAGCCAGAGCATTAACTCGCCGCTTTGGTGGTCTATTGGCGGTAAATAATGTATCTTTTAGTGTAAAGAAACATGAGATTTTTGGACTGATTGGCCCTAATGGTGCTGGTAAAACAACACTATTTAATTTGATTACCGCTTTCATTCCGCCTTCTAGCGGTCAATTAATTTATGAAGGTTCAGAAATTATCCACCTCCGTCCTCACCAAATTGCTGCTTTAGGTATTGCCCGTACCTTCCAAAATATCCGCTTGTTTGGGGAACTATCGGCGTTAGAAAATGTGATTATTGCTCGGCATTTGCACACTAAAAGTAATATGATTACAGGAGTTTTGGGATTACCACCAGCGCCTAGTGAAGAATTGAAAACTCAGAGGAAAGCTTTAGACTTATTGGATTTGGTGGGATTAAGCGATCGCGCTGACGAAAAAGCCAAAAATTTTGCTTATGGCGATCAGCGTCGGCTAGAAATTGCCCGCGCTTTAGCATTAAAACCGCAAATATTACTTCTCGATGAACCGGCGGCGGGAATGAACCCCAACGAAAAGCAGCAACTCACTGAATTTATCCGTAGCCTGCGCGATCGCTTTAATTTGACGATTATCCTCATTGAACACCATGTACCCTTGGTTATGGGTTTGTGCGATCGCATTGCGGTGTTAGATTTTGGTCAATTGATTGCATTGGGTGAACCATCTGTAGTTAGAAATGATCCGGCTGTAATTGAAGCCTATTTGGGAAATGAATAAGCGATTGAGAATGAGTCAAATTTATGTAAACAAAATTTGCACAAATTCGTCTAAAGAACTCACAGCGATCGCACTATCCATTAAAGTTTCTAATTGCTCCACACTTTCGCTCTCAAGCCTTGCTTCTACCTCTTGAGGAATTTCGCCAAAGCGTCGTCGCAATACTCGGATTAACTGCTGTCGTCCACCCTGCTGAAGACCTTGCTGAAGACCACGTTCCTCACCTTCAGTGAGAATTTCCTGATACCAAGGCGATTCTCGCAATACTGCCATATCCCACCTCATGATTTGTTGCACTAAAGGCGTGTCTAACACAAAGCTAGCAAAAAATGCCGCCTACGCACTGTTTTAAGAAACGGATGATTGATGTATCTTAGGTTTTGAATCAACATTTCTGGATGTAAACCGCCGATGAAATCCGATAGTAGACAAAACTATACAATTTTAGAAGTTCAAGAACTTGATGTTAATTATGGCGGTATTCAAGCTCTGAAAAAGATTAATTTAATTATTCAAAAAGGCGAGGTAGTTACTCTAATTGGGGCTAATGGTGCTGGTAAAACTACTACACTCCGCGCCATATCTAAAATAGTTAATCCGAAGAGTGGCATTATTTTCTATAATGGACATAATATTAACCGCCACCAAGCTCACGAAGTTGTACAACTTGGTATCGCCCATTGTCCTGAAGGGCGAAGAGTATTAGCACGGCAAACAGTATTTGACAACTTACTTTTGGGTGCTTATATTCGCTCCAATCAAGCGGAGATAAAAATAGATATTCAGCGCCAATTTGAGCTATTTCCGCGCTTGTCACAAAGACGCAATCAACTTGCAGGAACCCTCAGTGGTGGTGAACAACAAATGCTAGCGATCGCTCGGGCTGTAATGAGTAAACCACAACTCTTACTTTTAGACGAGCCTAGCTTAGGTTTAGCCCCTGCGATCGTTCGAGAAATCTTCTCTATTATTGAAAATCTGCGTGCTACAGGGGTGACTATTCTGTTAGTTGAACAAAATGCTAATCTGGCACTACAAATTGCCGATCGCGGTTATGTTCTAGAAGCTGGTTCTATCACTTTAACAGGTGCAGCATCAGAATTAATTAGTGATGAACGAGTGAAAAAAGCTTATTTAGGGTAATTAATTAAATTAAAATTTGGGAGGTACAAACAGATGGTAAGAATACACGAACCTACTGTATTTATTGGCAACTCCATCGGCGTACTTTTGAGCTTGATTGTATTGGTAGAACATCCAGAAATTGCTGCTGGCGGCATTTCAATTAACTCTGTGGGTGGGTTGAGTCATCGTCCCCACTAACCTCTTCCCTACTAGCGTTGGGGAGCAAGATTCAAAACCTCTATCCTAAAAGGACGTGAGTTCGACAAACCTCTCCCTGCCTTGAACTAAAGTTCAAGCCTGTCCCTC
>CAZZZY010000028.1:0-18618 GCA_964658545.1 uncultured Acetobacteraceae bacterium
AACTAATCCCCTAATTCTAAAAATTGGATTTTTGTGCTTGGGAAGAGCCCAATCAAGCTAGTTTTTTCATAACTATATTGAATACTGAATCTGTCTTTTAGAATACAAAAATCTAACTTTTGATAACAATGGTTTCCAGGAAATTAACACTGTCTGGCTGTGGATGGTCTCACAAAATTATGTAAATTTGCATCCCAAATACTGATGTAAATAAAACCACACTGCTGGCGGATAATCTGACCCTTGACTGAGCCATTCTTAAAGATAAAATTATCTGACTGGCGCTGTTGTACCTGTTTAAGTCCCTGCTTAATTTCTTCAGTGGCTTGCCCATCTAACAATCCATTCAAGGTAGTCTCCATTACTTGCGGATCTACCGATTGGGCAAAAGATACCTCAGTTTGACGCAGCACTTTAGAATCACGATCAAATAAGTAGCCAAGATCAATTTTGTTTGGTACTAGTTTGTAGACGACAGCACGGGTTTTGCCCCATGCGCCTCTTAAATCTTGATTTGGTTTGCCAAGGGTAGCTTCTACGGCACTTCTTGATGTACCCGTAGGAAACACAGGAACGCTTGGACTACTGCTAGTGACAGCTAATTTAGTAGGTAGCTGATCATTCTTCTTTCGTGTTGAAGGTGCTTCGGGTGTGGGAGATGCGATATTCTCTGGTTTTGGCTGTGGTGTAAAACGCACTACTGGCACTGGAGTATCTGAAGTTACAGGCTCCTTTTCTGGCTGTGGTGTAAAACGCACTACTGGCACTGGAGCATCTGAAGTTACAGGCTCCTTTTCTGGCTGTGGTGTAAAACGCACTATTGGCACTGGAGTATCTGAAGTTACAGGTTCCTTTTCTGGCTGTGGTATGGATACAACTGGGGGATTAAAGGTTGGCAAAGAATCGGGAATTACTCGGTGTCGTGGTCGTGAGATTGGTGCAACTGGGACTGGAGAAGTTTGTTCAGAAACGGGCGGTTCGGGATATGCAGGAGTGGAAGGCAAAGATTCTGCTGGCGATGGGATAGGATTGGTGGCAATGGTTGTTTCTGGTTGTTGCTGACGAATGATGTTAGGAATTACGACTGCACCAATTAAGCCACCTACTAGCAAACTACCAATAATCACAGCAGGTCTTTGCCAGTTTTCAGGAGTGGAAGACCCTGGGATCGCAGAGTTTTTTTGCGGGGAATATAATGTCTGAGTTTGTCGAGTTGATGCAGCAGTGGGAAAAAAACTGACTGTGGAAGTATTTGCAGCCAACTCAGGAGGTATATTACTAGTAGACTGCAAGGCGTGTAGCATTTTACTAGCAGTGCTGTAGCGATCGCCAGCATGAGGCTTAATTGCCTGATTGAGTATCGCCGTCAATTGGGAAGAAACGTTAGGGGCGTGCTGCTGCCAAAGTATTTCCCCAGTTTTCAGATCAGTTTGTAGTTCTTGCGGGTGTTTGCCAGTTAGCAGATAGATTGCCGTTAAACCTAAGCTGTAAATATCAGTGCCGTAAACTGGGCGGCCAACGGCTTGTTCGCTAGGCATATACCCAGGTGTACCAATGACGAGCGATCGCGTGGGGTGTCCTGAAGAATTTACCACAGAACGAATTGTTTCTTTGACTGCACCAAAATCAATCAAAACTGGCTTGCCATCAACAGAACGGAGAATAATGTTCTCAGGCTTAATATCCCGGTGAATAATGCCCTTGCTGTGGACATAATTTAAAACTGATAGCAGACTCAAGAGAATTTGCCGAACAACAGTTTCACTCTCAAATCCTTTGGCTGCGACAATTTTGGTTAGGGTTTGGCCGTGAATCCATTCTTGGACAAGGTAAAATTGCCCGTTCTCAGAAAAGTAGGCGTAGAGTTTAGGGATTTGGTTACTACTTTCACCTAAATACTCCAAGGTTGCGGCTTCCCGTTCAAACCGTTGTTGGATAAGTTGGTAATTTTGTGGGTCATTATTGGTTATCGGTTTGAGTTGCTTGATCACACAACGACGGCGAGAAGGCATATGGACATCTTCTGCCAGAAAGGTTTCGCCAAAACCACCAGCACCGATTACCTGGATAACTTGATAGCGATTGTTTAGCAGGGTTATTGTCATGAAAAATCACAAGCATAGACATCGGCGACACTCCGTCTCTGGGCTTGTCGTCAGACATCGCCCTTTCCAAATGTACATCAGATAAGCAAAGCCGGAGCGGAGGTGATTCGCGGCTACACACACAGACTTAGTCCGCAGATGCGGACTAAGAATTTCAACCCACGGAGGTTGGTAAAGTTTCGTGTAGACGCGGTTTCTAACCGCTAAGGAAAAGTTGAGGGTTTGAAACCCACAAAGATGTGTTAAGCAAACTCTATAGTCTCAACAAACTCTAAAATACTCTCCTTAATGTCTTCAGCTTCTTCTTCAAGGGAATCGGGAGTTTCACCGTTAAGAAAGCTGTGCTGACTACTAACTATATACAAAAATTCACCACTGATAAAGGTCAGCAGCCCCCGGTATGCATCTAATCTGATCGCAGTTCCATTATTTTCTTGCTTAGAAATCGTCGAACCTTTGGGCATATCGATTAACACATAGTAAGCGCCTCGCAAAGTATTTTCTAGATATTCGGTATACTCCACAGAAGCATCTGGTACATTAGCAAAAATCGCTTGGGGTACATACTTGTCTACTAAAATTGTTTGTAAATATTCTTCTTGTCCAACAGACTCCAGTTCTTCTAACTGTTCTAGGGGGAAAGGATAATAATCGATTCTCAGTAAAGTCCCAATGTCATCAGAAAAGCCAACTACTCCTTCCTGGCTTTGAATTCTACCGCCCTGCTGGGGATCAACCGGAATCGGCACTGTAAAATTACCTAAAGGGGATTGATATGTCTGTTCACTAAAATCTTCTATGATTACTGTCTCATCTTCGTCCTCTGCATATTCTTCCTCTTCTGCTTCTTTAAAGGCTGCAATTACCTCCTTAATGATTTCCTCTGCTTCTTCATCTTCCAGTTCCAAGGCTGCTTGTAACTTTTTGAGGTAGGCTTGTTTCGATTTGGGGATGGCGAGTTCATCATCTAAAAGCACTATCACTCCAGCTGCAAAACCATCCAGCACTAATTCATCCGAGAGAGATACTTTGGCGGTATTAAACAGGGGCCCAATTCCCTCCGCTTCTGCAATGGCTAGGAGTCGCTCCACTATTTCGGCGATTTCATCTTCTGAGTATTCCTCGAAAACCTCGAATTCCCAGAGGATACCCGCTAAACTTTCTGCATCTACATCTTCAATGGATAAATCAGCGATCGCAGTGACAGTTGCGATCGCGGCTACCGCTTCCTCTGGACTTAATGATTCCTCTGATGTTTTTGGTGAGTTAAAAACCTTGTCATATTTGGTCATAATTGCTACCTAAATTAATTCCTTGATAGTAAAGTGACAATGGTCAGTTTACCAATGGAGCGAATCTTCTAGAGAAAAAGTTGGCTAATACATATATTGGTCAGGTGTAAGTAGAGTGGCGTAAATAATTTAAGCTTTGTAGAGAGTGGCTTTAGCCCTCATAATTGGACTAAAAAGCTTTTTCCGAAACCCTGTTTGCGTTCACTACAAACTAATCTCTAGATTTTTTACATTACTTAACCTTTACAAGGGAGGAACCTCCGCAACGCACTGGCCCCCTACATATACTGAGAATTTTTCATAAATCAAATCGGATTGCTATATATCCGTTTTTTTATCCTCTAACAGATGAATTATATCTATCGATAGAATTATAAACTAGCTAGCGATAGATACCTACACCGTGGGCAGGATGCCACAATACCGATGTTTGTAGGGACACACAATACTCGAAACGTTGTACTGTTGGTTCTACAAGGTGAATTACATGAAATTTTGAGTTTTTTTATGGTACAAACCCCTCCATCACAGTTTTCACCAGATCAATACAAAGTTGATTCTGCCCAAGAAGAAGTAGAAGCTATTATAGAAACATCACCATCAGAGCCTGAGATTGATCTAGAGTTTCTTTACACCAGAGATATTGAATTTCGTCAGGAAACCATTTACTTTCTTGTGGTCGATCGTTTTTATGATGGCGATCTAGATAATAGCGAGGGTGCAAACTCAGAACTGTACGATCCAAATAGGCAAGAATGGGGTAAGTACTGGGGTGGTGACTTACAAGGTGTAATTGATAAATTAGATTATCTCAAAAATATGGGAGTGACTGCCATTTGGTTAACTCCACTATTTGAGCAGGTAGAACAATTATTTATCAGCAATGCGGCGATGCATGGCTATTGGACAAAAGACTTTAAGCGGATTAATCCTCGCTACATTGCAGAGGGAGAGAACCCTTCATTAAACGCCACTCAAGAAGAAAAAAATACGACTTTTGATCGGTTAATTGCGGAACTACATAAGCGCAATATGAAACTGGTGCTGGATATTGTCTGCAACCACAGCAGCCCTGATACCAGTGGTAGCAAAGGTGAATTGTATGATGATGGCGTTAAAATTGCTGACTTCAATGATGATGTCAATAATTGGTATCACCATTATGGTGAAGTACAAAACTGGGAAGATGATTGGCAAGTACAGAATTGTGAACTAGCGGGTCTAGCAACCTTCAATGAAAACAACACCGAATATCGCCAGTATATTAAGTCAGCAATTAAACAATGGCTAGACAGGGGTGTAGATGCACTGCGGGTTGATACTGTCAAGCATATGCCCATCTGGTTTTGGCAAGAATTCACGGGCGAGATGACTAATCACAAACCAGATGTATTTATTTTTGGTGAATGGATTTACAGTAATCCTAGTGACGATCGCTCGGTGGAATTTGTTAACCACTCAGGCATGACACTTTTAGACTTTGGGCTGTGCGTAGCAATTCGATCTGCACTAGGGCAAGGTTCAGAAAATGGATTCCAAACAATTCAATACATTTTTGACCAGGATTATCGCTATAAGGGGGCAACAGAGTTAGTTACCTTCATCGATAACCATGATATGTCCCGCTTCCAATCGCTGAACCCCGATCCAGCGATGCTAAAGGTGGCGATCGCCTTAATTATGACATCTCGCGGCATTCCCTGTATATATTACGGCACAGAACAGTATTTACATAACGATACTGACGGCGGTAACGACCCATATAATCGCCCCATGATGGAAAATTGGGATACTGAGAGTGAGATTTACCGTTGTATCAGACTGCTGTCTGGTTTACGGCGACTGAATCCAGCTGTGTCAATGGGTAGCCATTGGCAGAAATACTTGACCCCTGATGTTTACTGTTATGTGCGCCGCTATCGTGATTCTCTGTGTTTTGTCGCTTTAAACCGGGGAGGAGAAGTTACTCTAAGAGAAGTAGAAACGGAATTACCCGATGGTGAGCATACTTGTGTGGTGACTCGCAATAAGTATGAGGTCAAAGACGGCAAGATTCATGACCTAGTACTAGAAGAACGGGGAGTACTTGTTTTCAGCCACGTTGGGGAACGGATCAAAGCACAGACAATTGTGCGTGTGCAACTTAATGGTGTGGATACCCAACCCGGTGAAATCATTGTGGTGACAGGAGATTGCCCAGAGTTGGGTAACTGGGATATTAGCAAAGCATATCCTTTAGAGTACATCAACTCCAATACCTGGTCTGCCGAGATTCCCTTTGATGAAAGTACTGGTAAGCTGATTGCTTATAAATATGCCATGTGGCGGGAAGGGCGATCGCCTCTGCGGGAAAATCTAGTCAATCGGCGCTGGGTGATTGCGAAAGAAGGTACTGTTAAATGGCGTGATACCTGGGCATCGGGAAGAGAATCGTAGAGATATAGATCGAATTTATCAAGGGATGATTCTTGTGGAGTTGGCATCTTGCCCGCCCCACAAGATATTGAGAAAAGCTGCCGCCAGCTAATTGAACGTGAGTTCGACAAACCTCTCCCTGCCTTGAACTAAAGTTCAAGCCTGTCCCTCTCCGACTCGGAGAGGGACGGTTTTGCGTAGTAAAACCAGGGAGAGGTTTCAATATTGGCGCTAATTAGGCGGTTACTACATCAGCCGTCGAACTCACGTTAATTGAATTGAGCATGAGCAATATTCGCCGAGTGGAGATGCCATCTTTGCTGCTCTAAAGTTGAACCAGGAACATCATTGACTCGTCGCAGTATATAGCTGCCGTGAAATCGCTGGGGAGTTCCATTGGTGGTAACGGCAGTAACAATAACCGGAATCTCAATGTAAACTGAGCCTGCTGCTGCATCTAGTCTACCGGGTTTTCCTACCTCTACAGCCACGGATGCAGTGTTGGCAAAACCCTGTTTGAACTGCTCAAAGGAGTGCTGGCTAGCAGCCCCATCTCCTTCCCAAGTTAAGTAGGCTTGTTTGTAGTCTCGACGATCGATCGCATTGTAATACTCACGAATAACTTGGACTGCTTCTTGCTGGGGTGACTCAGTATGGGCAGCGCTTTGAGTAGGAGATGTTGGCGGTACTGTCGGACTGGACGCGATGGATTTACTAGAGGTATTACAGCCTGTAATAGCGATCGCTAGTAGCACTCCTCCAACGGCCATAGAGTATCGTTTTAACCACATATTTAACAATTCAATCTGACTCCTGAATTCAGAATAGCTGAATTCTTCTTTAAGTGCGCCTCTCATTCATCAAAATTGTTGATTTTATTGAGATGATAGCTAATATAATTTGATTTTTCGCTATTCGGCAACCGATACTGATAAACCTATTTGACGGCGTAGTTTTTCCATTTTGCGGATATCAGTGCTGTACTCAGTTAACTCATCTTCTGGCATTTTCAGCAGTCGTTCTAGTTGCCTGATTATTTATTGCATCCGGTATTTTAATATAACTATTAACCTGAAGAATTGTTAACTTTTATTGACTATAGCGTTGCATTTCATCGGCAAATTTAAAGTTAAGCAACAGAATGAAAAGTCTAAAATTGAATATGGGGAAAATACACTAACGGTTAGACACTTACAAATTGAGTATAAACTTAAAAGGTAATATTTATGGCTACAGTATCTAAAAGCACTTTATCTCCATCTGTCCAAGAGCGATCACTCATCTTGTGGTTTGATGAAGTTGGTATTGCTGATATCCCCCTAGTTGGTGGTAAAAATGCCTCACTGGGCGAAATGATTCAACAGCTAACGCCTAAAGGGATTAATGTTCCTACAGGATTCGCCACCACTGCTTACGCCTATCGTCATTTCATCCAATCAGCAGGTTTAGAAGCAAAGTTACGCAAACTCTTTGCCGACTTGGATGTTGAGGATGTCAAAAATTTACGAGAACGGGGAAAAAAAGCGCGATCGCTATTAATCCACACCCCATTTTCTGTAGAATTGCGAGAGGCGATCGCTACAGCCTATCAAAATCTTTGTGAACGATACCATACAGAGACAGATGTTGCAGTCCGTTCTAGCGCCACCGCCGAAGACCTCCCCGATGCTAGTTTTGCTGGACAGCAAGAAACTTACCTCAACGTTGTCGGTGTGGAAGGAGTTTTAGCAGCTTGTCACAAATGCTTTGCTTCCATATTTACCGATCGCGCCATTTCTTATCGTCACACCAAGGGATTTGACCACTTTAGCATTGCCCTTGCCGTTGGTGTACAAAAAATGGTGCGCTCTGACTTAGCAACCTCTGGGGTGATGTTCTCCATTGACACAGAAACCGGATTTAAGGATGCGGCATTGATTACAGCTGCCTACGGTTTAGGTGAAAACGTTGTCCAGGGGTCTGTAAATCCCGATGAATACTATGTTTTTAAACCGACTTTAAAAGCTGGTTTCCGCCCAATTATCGATAAAAAATTGGGCAGTAAAGAACTAAAAATGATTTATGATGACGGTTCCAAATTCACGAAAAATGTGTCTGTTTCGCCCACCGACAGAGGCAAATTCGCCCTGAGTGATGAAGAGATTTTACAACTAGGAAATTGGGCGTGTTTAATTGAAGATCATTATTCTCAAGTCCACGGTATTTCCACTCCAATGGATATCGAGTGGGCAAAAGATGGCATTACTAACCAACTTTTTATTGTGCAAGCGCGTCCCGAAACCGTCCAGTCGCAGAAGACGGGAAATGTGTTGCGGAGTTATCGGTTGGTATTGATGAATAGGGAATGGGGAATAGGAAATGGGGAAAAATCTTCCCAATCCTCACTCCCTGATTCCCAATCCCCAATTCCTCTTATTACGGGAAGTGCAATTGGAGAAGCGATTAGTCAAGGGAAAGCACGCCTAATTTTAGATGTTCAGAAACTAGACCAGTTCCAAGTTGGGGAAGTTTTGGTGACAGAGAGAACTGATCCCGATTGGGAACCAATTATGAAACGTGCCAGTGCAATTGTCACCAACTCTGGTGGTAGGACATGCTTTGATGGAAAAACAAAGGTCTTAACCAATAAAGGCTTTATGACCTTGCGTCAGATTTATGAGCAAGGTTATGAAGGTTTGCTAACTCTATCATTAAATACCCAGACAAACAAAATAGAGTGGCAACCAATTCTTGATTCCATGAAAAGACAATCAAAAATGATTAGTGTCAGTGTCTCTCAAACAGCTAGAGTTACTGACAATTGCTTGCATCTGACCCCGGATCACAAAATGATTAACATCAGAGGTGGCGAATATCTAAAAACTGAAATTCAAGATATGCTTGCAGCCAAAGATTTGGTGGTAGTAGCAGAAAATATCCCCCAATTGGATGCGCCTCAAAAAGAAAACATCAAGATGGCTTACTTCTTAGGAGGTATGATCACAAATGGTTCGATTTATAAACGTCGGACTCATGGGGAAGTACAGTTTATCCAAAAGGATACTTTGCCAAAACAGCAATTTATAGGTGCTATATATAAAGGCGCGGATACACTTTACAATAAATCATTTGTTGCATACGAAAAAAACATTTATTCTGAGTATATAAGAGGTCAATTAGTAGTAGGTGAAGCAACAGGTTATAGACTCTCCTCTAAAGAAATAGCCCACAAATTGCATGACAAAGAGCAAAATATTGTTAGTATATTGCTCAACAACTCTGTGGAATTTACTTATAATTTTCTGGCAGGTGTGATTGATGGAGATGGTTGTTACTTTAATAATCGCATTAATATCTATGTGTCAGAAGAACTTTTACTACAAGCTGTAATTGTAGCTTGTTTAAAAATAGGTACTGTTCCTCAAGTGACGAGAAATAGAGGAATATACAATGTACAGTTGGTTGAAAAATTAGCAGAGATATTGCAATTTACCAACAGAGTTAAAGGTAAAGTTAGCGATAGAGTAATACAAACACGCTTCTTTGCTACCAAACAACTATTTGATGAAAATGCCATAGGACAGATAAAATTCAGAAGAGATAATAATTTCCTGATTTCTGACAAACAACTACATAAAATTGGCAAATTCAATCGCCTAATTGCAGGCGATATTCGGATGCAGCAGGTGGTTGCAGTTGATAAAGAGATTCATGATGATGATGTGTTCAATATTACAGTTGCCGAACATCATAACTATGTTGTATTCACCAGCAAATATACACCAGTGATTGTCTGTAATTGCCATGCAGCAATTATTGCGCGAGAATTGGGTGTACCTGCGATCGTGGGATGTGGCAATGCTACAGAAGTTTTGAAACCTGGTCAAGAGGTAACAATTTCTTGTGCTGAAGGGGAAGAGGGAAAAGTTTATGCAGGCTTATTACCTTTTGAAGTTGAAGAAGTTCCTTTAGAGAACTTACCCCGCACCCATACTCAAATTTTAATGAATGTGGGTAATCCCCAAGAAGCATTGAGTTTATCGGCAATTCCCAACGATGGCGTAGGTTTAGCGCGGACAGAATTTATCATTGCTAACCAAATTCAAATTCATCCAATGGCGTTGATTCATTATGAATTATTAAAAGATGAATTTGTTAAAGCCAAAATTGCTGAAATTACCTCACTTTACGAGGATAAACCCCAATATTTTGTAGATAAATTAGCTCAAGGTATAGGTCGAATTGCAGCAGCATTTTATCCCAAACCAGTGATTGTGCGAACCTCAGATTTCAAAAGTAATGAATATGCCAATTTGTTAGGTGGGCGACAGTTTGAACCCCATGAAGAGAACCCAATGCTGGGTTGGCGGGGAGCGGCGCGTTATTATGATGAAGGCTACAGAGAAGCTTTTGCCCTAGAATGTCATGCCCTCAAACGGGTACGGGAAGATATGGGCTTGACAAATGTGATCCCAATGATTCCTTTTTGTCGTACTCCTGATGAAGGGCGGTTGGTTTTGGCAGAGATGGCAAAAAACGGTTTAAAGCAGGGTGTTAACGGCTTGCAAGTTTATGTGATGTGTGAGTTGCCCAGTAATGTGATTCTGGCTGAGGAATTTGCTGAGGTATTTGATGGTTTCTCCATTGGTTCTAATGATTTAACTCAACTGACACTAGGGATAGACAGGGATTCGGCGTTGGTAGCGCGATTATTTGATGAACGCAGCCCAGCTGTTAAACGAATGGTGAAAATGGCCATAGAAGCGGCGAAAAAATGCGATCGCAAAATCGGCATTTGTGGACAAGCACCAAGCGACTATCCAGAATTTGCTCAATTTTTGGTTGAACAAGGAATTGATTCCATCAGTCTGAATCCAGATTCGGTTTTAAAGACAATGCTAGAAGTGGCAAAAGTCGAGGGTACTAATTCGTAATTGTAATTTATGCCAGTTAGAGACCATTACCGTAGCAACGGAACTGGTGAAGGCACGTATACCAAAGGATCGGATTCCGGTCTGAAGAACTGCGAAAAGATTCAGAATTTGCGTAGTTGACCGCCGCAGGCATCGCATAACTAACAGTAGTTGAACTTGTGCTTAACTCCCTGTAACATAGCGATCGCTAGATTTTGTTAATTATTAACCCATGTCCAATGCCCCATCCCCCATGCCCAATGCCCAATATCCAATAACCAAAAAATGGTTCCGAATTGGGATGTTGGGTATATTTATCCTCTCACTTGCCTTACGGTTTTGGGGACTGGAGCGATTCAACACTCTGGTATTTGATGAAGTTTACTTTGCCAAATTTGGTAACGATTATCTCACACATACGCCATTTTTTAATGCTCATCCGCCGCTAAGTCAATATATAATCGGCATTGGCATTTGGATTGGTAGTCACATTCCCTTTTGGCACGATACGGTGAATGGGCTGACAGGTTCAATGCGATCGCCTTGGACTTATCGTTGGTTGAATGCCCTTACTGGCTCATTTATTCCTTTAGTTGTGGCTGCGATCGCTTATCAGTTGAGTTATCGCCGTAGCTTTGCACTGCTAGCAGGTTTGTTTACAGCTTGTGATGGCATCTTTCTCGTTGAATCTCGCTATGCTTTAAGTAATATTTATATCGTTATCTTTGGTTTATTAGGGCACTGGTTTTTATTATTGGCGTTAGATAACCAAAATCGGCGACGTTCATTTTGGTTAGTTTTTGCTGGCATTGCTTTTGGTGCGTCAGTCGGTACTAAGTGGAATGGTTTATGGTTCCTGTCAGGTGCTTATCTCATTTGGGTAGCAGCTTGGGTAATTCAGGGAATGCATTCTTTTCCTAACCCCAAACTCTTTTTTACATCCCCCTCATTGCAAGAGGTAGGAGACAGGGGACAGGAGTCAGAAGAGGAGGCAGGAGTTAGTACTTATTCTCCACCATCTCAGACACCACTACAAAATTTGACTCAGCTAAATATTTTCCAGATGTTATTTTATCTAGGAATTATCCCAGCTTTGATTTACAGCATCATCTGGATTCCCCACCTTCAACTAGATAAAACCTATGGATTTATAGAAGTACATCGGCAAATTTTGAAATTTCACTTACAGCTAGGTGGCAATAGTCCCAATGTGCATCCTTACTGTGCCGCCTGGTACAAATGGCCTTTGATGACTCGACCAATGGCATATTATTATCAAACAGCTGAAAGGATCACCGATTCTTTACCTGTAATGGGGCCACCTTTACCTGCTGGTGCAGGACAAGTTATTTATGATGTCCATGCAATGGGCAATCCTTTTTTATGGTGGTTTGGTGTCGCTGCCATGTTGTTTTTAGTAGGGATGCTGGTGTCACAAGTCGTAATTTATTGGATGAAAGAAAAGCGTTTTTCTGTGCCTGCAACTCTGAGTGTTGATACTTGGATTGCCTTATATTTAGTTATCAACTATGTTGCTAACTTATTACCTTGGGTAGAGGTGACGAGGTGCGCTTTTATCTACCACTATATGTCTGCATTGGTGTTTATATTTTTAGCGATCGCTTGGTTTGTCGATCAGTGTCTTCGCAGTTATTATCAACAACTCCGGGCGGTAGGTGTCACCATTACTTTTATCATTCTGGCTGCTTTTATTTTCTGGATGCCCATTTATTTGGGTTTACCCCTTTCCCCTGAAGGTTATAGGCTGCGAATGTGGTTTAACTCTTGGATTTAAAGGGGCATTGGACGGACGTTTAGACCGTTCTGAGTTCCAAGTAAAGAAGTGAGATTTCCACTCAGGATTCATTAGTTTTTACCCTTTCAAACAAAGCCCGATAAACAGGTTCACCCTTTTTTTGAGTGCTGATTTCTCGTTCTGTGGGGACTGGTAGGGGATTTTCTGCTAACCATTCTTCTGCGCCAACTTTCTGATAAGCTGGGTGGGCGGCAAAGCGATCGCGCATTTCCACCGCGATAAATTCCATATCTGATTGCACAAACACAACCCCACCAACTGCAATGTAGTTGGCTAAGTCTGCCACTAATTCTGGTTGCACTACACGGCGTTTAGCATGGCGGGTTTTAAACCAAGGATCGGGAAATTGAATTGTGACGCGCTGTAAACTTCCTGGAGGGAGAGAAGATAACAGCGATGCCTGCGGCGGGCTTTGCCTACGCAGTGAATTATTCACATTGCAAAATAAGTAGTGTAGGTTGGTTAAAGCCAACTCAGAACGTAATTTATTCGCCTCCAACACTAACGGTTCCCGAATTTCTAAGCCGAGATAATTCCAATTGGGTTCTAAGTTGGCCATATTTAACAAAAACTGTCCCTTAGCACAGCCAATATCTAAATGTAGTGGTTGATTTGGCTTTGCATAAATTTTTTCCCAGTCAAGGGGACTTGCTGGCGTTTGATATTTTTTACCCAGTGGATTAACGTGCTGACGGACTCGGACTGCTGCCAAAATTTTCTCTCCTTAAACTGTAAACTGTCATATTTCAAGTTATATAGGAATCATATTTTAGTTAGAGAAATTATCAAACCGCCTTTCCTTCGGAACGCTACGCGAACGCGTAGCGTCTCGCAGAGAAGCCGCAAAGAAGGAAATAGAGAATTTTGTAAATTATTTAGGATTGCTATATCAATTTGTACTAAGCAACCTTTTAATTCGCTGCTGTTGTTAAATAGTTAAAAGCTTCTCAAATGTGACTTATTATATCTTCTTGAAGTACATATTTTAATTAGCTGCCCAGGCACAAAAAGACAATATTATGCTAGAATTGTATCAAATTATAGCAATTATTCAAGAGCAATTTAGAATAATTTTGCGCTTTACTGAGTAAAAAAGCTAAAATCTACGATTTTTGGAGATTTTTAGGTTATGACAACCTCACAGGAGAGGATTATCCCGATAGACTTGCGAACCGAAATGTCGCAGTCTTATCTGGAATACGCCATGAGCGTAATAGTGGGTCGGGCGTTGCCAGATGCCAGGGATGGTCTAAAACCTGTGCATCGTCGCATTCTCTACGCAATGCACGAGCTAGGTCTACTCCACGATCGCCCTTTTAAAAAATGCGCCCGTGTGGTAGGGGAAGTGTTGGGTAAATATCACCCCCACGGCGACACAGCAGTATATGATGCCTTGGTGCGGATGGCGCAGGATTTTTCCATGCGATCGCCCCTAGTTAACGGACATGGTAACTTTGGTTCGGTTGACAACGATCCGCCAGCCGCAATGCGATACACAGAATGTCGCTTGCAAGCTTTAACTAGCGCTGGTTTACTCCACGACATCGAGTATGAAACCGTAGATTTTGCCGATAACTTCGACGGTTCCCAGCAAGAACCCACAGTCTTACCGGCCCGGATTCCCCAGTTGTTACTTAACGGTTCCTCTGGGATTGCCGTGGGCATGGCCACCAACATTCCGCCGCACAATTTGGGCGAATTGATTGATGCTTTGGTGGCTGTAATCCACAATCCCGAAATCACCGATCTCGAATTAATGCAGTATGTCCACGGCCCTGACTTTCCCACTGGGGCGCAAATTTTGGGAACATCTGCCATTCGAGAAGCTTACACTACCGGGCGTGGTTCCATTACCATGCGTGGTGTCGCTAACATTGAAACCGTTGAACAACGGGGACGACCAGATAGAGAAGCAATTATCATCACCGAATTGCCCTATCAAACCAATAAAGCGGCGCTAATTGAAAAAATCGCCGAAATGGTGAACGAAAAGCGGCTAGAGGGCATCGCAGATATCCGGGATGAAAGCGATCGCGACGGGATGCGAGTTGTCATCGAACTCAAGCGTGATGCTTATCCCCGTGTCGTGCTGAATAACCTCTATAAGCAAACGCCACTGCAAGCCAACTTTGGGGCGAATATGCTGGCGTTGGTGAATAGCGAACCCCAGGTACTCACCCTCAAGCAATTCTTAAGCGTCTTCTTAGATTTCCGCATCGAATCTATTGCTAGACGCACCCGTTACGAACTGCGGAAAGCTGAAGAACGCGATCATCTCCTCCAAGGGTTATTAATTGCCCTAGCCCAGTTAGATCCAATTATTGTCTTAATTCGCCATGCGCCCGACGCACCCACAGCCAAAGGCGAGTTAATCACAACTTATGGACTATCGGAAGTGCAAGCAGATGCGATTTTGCAAATGCAATTGCGGCGCTTGACTGCCTTAGAAGCAGACAAAATCCGCTTGGAACACGAGGAATTACAAGTAAAAATTACCGACTTGCAAGATATTTTGGCACGTCGGGAGAGAGTACTGGAAATCATTGAAACTGAAGTCGGGCAACTGAAAACTAACTTCGCCACACCCCGCCGCACAGTGATTCTACCAGGGGAAGGGGAATTAGACGATCGCGACCTAATTGCCAATGAAAAAGCAATAATTCTGGTGACAGAACAAGGCTACATCAAACGGATGCCAGTTAATACCTTTGAAGCGCAAAGCCGCGCTACCAGAGGCAAAGCCGCAGCCAAGGTGAAAGATGATGATACCATTGAGCATTTCTTGACTTGCTGCGATCACGATAGTATTTTATTCTTTAGCGAGCGTGGTGTTGTTTATTGCCTGAGAGCTTATCAAATTCCCGCGAGTTCGCGTACCAGTCGCGGCACACCAATTGTTCAAATGCTACCGATTCCTAAAGAGGAAAAAATCACCTCCATTGTACCGGTTGACGAGTTTAGCAACGAAGAATATTTGGTCATGCTCACCAAGGGCGGCAATATCAAAAAAACCGAATTGGCAGCATTTAGTCACATTCGCGCCAATGGTTTGATTGCCATTTCCTTAGAAGAAGGCGACCAACTGCGCTGGGTGCGACGTGCCAGAGTAGAGGATAGCGTCATCATTGGTTCTCGTAACGGCATGGCGATTAACTTCCGGTGCAACCACGAACAACTGCGTCCTTTAAGTAGGGCGACTCGTGGGGTGAAAGCCATGAAACTCAAAAATAAAGATGAACTGGTGGGTATGGATATTCTACCCGCAGCAATTCTGGAAACTTTGGATATAGTTACAGAAGCCGAAACAGAAGATATCGAAACAATCGAAACAGAAGATATCGAAGTTACCGAAACTAATGAAGAGGCCGCAGAAGTGCCTAGCAGTGGCATTGTTGGCCCTTGGGTGTTGGTAATTACAATGGGAGGATATGGTAAGCGCGTCCCCGTTGCCCAATTCCGGCTGCAAAATCGGGCTGGTCAGGGTTTAATGGCAACTAAGTTCAAAAACCGCAAAACCAAAGACAAGTTAGCAACCCTACGCATTGTCAACAACGATGATGATGAAATCATGATGGTGACAAATCGCGGTATTATCATTCGTCAAGCGGTAAATGCAATTTCTATCCAATCGCGATCGGCAACCGGGGTAAGAGTGCAGCGTTTAGATGAAGATGATGCTATTACTGGAGTGGCAATAGTTCCACCTGATGCTGCCGATGCAGAAGAAGCAGAGTAAGAAGCAGGGGGAGCAGGGGAGGCAGGGGAGGCAGGGGGAGAGGTTTATCTCTTTGCTCCCTTGGTTAATTGCCTTAGCTAGCGGCGTTTTAATGGGGCTAACTGTAGCCCCAGTAGGTGCGTGGTTCTTAGCTTGGATTGCCCTAGTTCCCTTATGGGTGCTAGTTGTCACTTCAGCTAAAGGTAAAAACCAATACCCCCCGGCTTTCCTCTGGGGTATTGGTTTTCACGGTGTCGCCCTATTCTGGATTACCGGAATTCACCCGATGACATGGTTGGGCGTTCCTTGGTTGCCGAGTTTGGCAATCACGCTTTTTTGTTGGGGATTTATCAGTGTCTTGGGTGGGATATTTGTTGCGATTTGGGCGGCTGTAATGATTCGTCTGGTCAGGCAAAAGCCGTGGTTGCGTGTACTTATTGGTACAGCCGTCTGGTGTGGATTAGAGAGTCTGTGGAGTGCGGGTCCTCTGTGGTGGAGTTCTCTTGCTTACACACAAAGTCCGCATAATCTCGTAATTGTCCATTTGGGTCAACTCTCTGGGCCTAATACTGTGACAGCAGCGATCGTTGCTGTGAATGGATTAATTGCGGAAGGATGGACAAACCACAGAGACGCAGAGAAGCCAGTGCGTTGGGCGGGTTCCCCGACTTGTAGCAACTGGCGCGGCGCAGAGAGAATTTCCTCTGTGTCCTTCGCGTCTTGGCGGTTCGTTAGTAAATATTTAGTTATCGCTACAGGACTATTAATTACCTTACACCTCATCGGTTTTATCTTATATAGTCGTCCCATTGCCCAACCTCCTGAAGCAGCGTTGAAAGTGGGGATTGTTCAGGGTAATATCCCGAACCGACTTTTACGAAGTTCCGAAGGGTTTCGTCGCGCCCAAGAAAATTACACTAATGGGTATCTAACTTTAGCAGACCAGGGTGTAGATGCAGTCCTTACCCCAGAAGGAGCCTTACCTATTTTCCAGCGCAACTTGATGCAAACTGCCTTAGTCGCAGCAGTGAAGAAAAAAGGTGTAGTTGCTTGGATTGGCGCTTTTGGCGAACGGGGAGACAGTTATACAATTAGCTTGTTTACTTTTGATAGTAAAGGTGAAATTGTCAGCCGCTACGATAAGTCCAAACTCGTACCCTTGGGAGAATATATTCCCTTTGAAGGAATTTTAGGCGGGATAATTCAACGCTTGTCACCTTTAGAGGCACACCAAGTACCCGGTTCAGCAAATCAGGTATTTGACACTCCTTTTGGTCGGGCGATCGCTAGTATATGTTATGAATCTGCTTTTCCTGAACAATTTCGCCGTCAAGCTGCGGTGGGTGGGCAATTTATCCTCAGTTCTTCTAACGATGCCCATTACACTGCATCCATGCCATTCCAGCACCATGCACAGGATATCATGCGGGCAATTGAAACTGATAGATGGTCAGCACGAGCAACAAATACAGGATATTCTGCCTTTCTAGATCCTCACGGCAGAACTTTGTGGATGTCTGGATATAATACTTACGAAACTCATGCTGAAACAATTTATCGGCGACAAACACAAACTTTATATGTGCGTTGGGGTGATTGGTTGACACCTTTGTTGTTGGGATTGAGTGTCTTAGGGTGGTTTGTGCAGAGGTTCCAGAATGCTGAGTGACCAAGCAAACAAAATAGGGCATTGAAGTAAGGACGGAAATTAGTACTGAGTGCGTAACATTTCAGATCGTGCTACAGTAGAATCCGCAGGTGATAAGCTGTTCCATATTTAAATTCGTCATTACGAATTAGTAATTATTTATTAAGTTTCTAGAAAAGGAATTATGGCATGGAAGACATTCAGCAACGCAAGCTTTTATCTGCCCTCAGCCACGGAGCAATATTTTTTAGCTCTACGATAATTTCCATTGGCATACCCATTGCAATTTTGTTAATCAGCAATGACCCGATTATCAAACAAAATGCCAAAGAATCGCTCAATTTTCATATCAACCTTTATATTTATGCAATTATTTCTATATTGCTGATTGTTGTGGGGATTGGTATTTTGTTGTTGATTGTGTTGGGCGTGATCAGTTTTATTATGCCAATTATTGCCATTATCAATGTTCTCAGCCAGCCGAATGTGTCGTATCGCTACCCGTTTATTTTTCGATTTGTGTAGTTAAAAATTGTAGGTTGTGTTGAGCAACAGCGAAACCAAATAATTGTCTTAGTTACGACGACAGCAGATTAGGGACTTCCAAGAAATAAATTATCCATTTTGTGGGGTGGGCAACATGAGCGCCCTAAATCTGGGACGGGTGAGGACACCCATCCCAATACGCTTGGGTTAAGCGTTTTTTTCTTCTCTCTGTGTACTCTGCGTCTCTGT
>CAZZZY010000029.1:0-18583 GCA_964658545.1 uncultured Acetobacteraceae bacterium
TGGTTTAATTCCCCCGCCTCTACAGGCGGCAAATTTTGTGTCGGGGTCTAAATCCCCTATGCATTACTTAATTACGAATTATTTTAAAACCAGGTGTGGCAAGCATCTAAGCAACGAAAGTTGCCATGTAAATCCTGCGAACCTACTGGAGGAACAGTTACTTATCTCATTGGTGCATAATACCGTGTCAAAAATCAAAAAATATCCCAAGCGCAGGCATTACCATTCTTTGGTAGCAGCAGCATTGTTAACAGGTGGAATTTTTCAATTTATTGCGCCTGTATTGGCTGATGGTACAGCGGCAGGAACATCAATTAACAACACAGCAACTGCAACTTATCAAGACCCAAACAATCCAGGGACGACAATTAACGCTACTTCTAACCAAGTAACGGTAACTGTGGCAAAAGTTGCAGGTATTACTGTAACAGGTTCGGGAATTACAGATACAACTCACCCAGGTGGTCTGGTTACAGTTGGTGACAGCCTCTACTACAACTATTCTGTCACTAACGTTGGTAACGACAAAACTTTATTCCGGATTCCTAACTTAGTGACAGTTACAGGTCCAGGAACTGCTGGGACTGTGCAAATTAGTTACGACGGTGGTACTACTTGGACAAATATTTCCGGTAGTGAAGTTATTAGTACTTCTATTGCACCAGGTGGTTCGGTTCAAGTGAGAGTTCCAGTGACAGTTACGGCTGGTGCTAATTCGGGAGATATTATTGGTGTCCAACTTGGTCATACACCAGGAGATGCTCAAAACCAGCTACGGATTCCCGATGGTGGTGACGTTTATACTGTAGACGATCCTACAGCAACTGTGACTGGAGATCCGGTTAATGGAGTCCGCGAAGCGAGTGCTACTCAAAAAATCTCTGTTGGGAGTACAGCGAAAACTATTGCTTTAGCAACTGTCCTCAAAACTCTGACAAACTTTAATAATGGTGGCAATTCGCAACAGATTAATGGTGATATCATCACCTATGGTTTAGCCTTGCGAGTTGAGCAAAACGACGTTACAAATACAGGCATTACACCTGCGCCTTTAGCTGGTACAAGTATTAATGTAGATGGGGCAGCAGTTACCCGCATCTTAGTTTCTGATGCAATTCCAGCAAATACAGTACTAACAGGCACACCAACAGCACCTCCTGGTTGGAAAGTTGTCTACACCAATACTGCTACAGCCACAACTGCTAACCAAGCGCTATGGACGAGTACGCCATCAGGAACAGTCACAAGGGTTGGTTTTGTTAACGATCCTACTGTTATTACTTCAATCCCCACTGGTCAGACAATTTCTGGATTTAGCATCCAAGTTCAAGTCCAAGGTGTTGCAAATTCAGCCACATCTGCCACTATTGGCAACATAGCCCAGGCCTTTGGTACAACTTCTGGAGACACAAGTAATACTCTCATTACAGACGATTCCGGTGATCAAAACCCAGACAACTTTAACTTAAGCACTAAGTTAATAACTTCTACACCTGATTCTGGTACTGTTCCAACGAATCCAACTAGTATAGATACAGCCAATAACAACACGGGTACAAGTCAACCTGGTGGTGATGCTAACGTATACACAATCACTGCTGCTGCTGCTAGCTCAGTCTTAAATGGGCCAGTTAATGCACCGAATGCTACTGGTCCAACTAGCAATAATGATGATTTTACTAATAAGTCTGCGCTTGTTCCAGCTAACACCACACCTGGATCTTTAATTAATCCCTCTGCTGTAGCTTTTACTAACACAGTTGAAAACACAGGTCAGAGTGCTGCGACTATCTCTCTTCTACCGACACCACCTGCTACCGCCGCTGACTTACCCACAAATTCACAGGTGACAATAACCTATGGCAGTATATCCGCGACTTACAGTTACGATGGGGCAAAATTTAACTTTGTATCTGGAACCGGCACTAGCGTTACAAATCCAGTACAGGTTAGTGGACTAGCAACAGGTGCTACAGCTAATTATGGTGTAGAAGTACAGTTACCTAACAGTAATCCAAATGGTACTACTCCACTCTCTACAGATACCGGTAAAGGCTTCCCGGTACCGATTACCGCGTTTATTGGTTCTGTCACAGTTAGTGGTCAAAATGCTGTGCCAGCAGTGTCACCCCCTCTAGCAAACAGCACCATCGACCGGATTTACACTGGCTTCTTACAAATGATCAAGCAATCCAAGGTGTTGCAAGGAACTGGTCCTGCTGTACAAACGAGTGATAGCACATTCAGCACTACGCCTAAACATCCTGCCCCTGGAAACATCATTCAGTATCAAATTCAGTATACCAATATCTCTACACCCCAAGCAGGAACTGGCAATATCATTTTGAATGCTAGCAATGTGGTAATTACGGAAAACGGTACGCAAAGTCCGAATAATTGGGCACTAGATAACGACAATAATGGCGTAATTGATACTAGTAATATATCTGGTACTGCCCAAGATTCTAATAGCGGAAACATCACGTTCTTCAATGGCAACCCCGCAACAACCACTGCCAGCGACCAATCAGGAACAACTGTTACTACTGACGTAACCAAGTATGTGGACACAGTAACTGGTCAGGTTGCACCCGGTGCATCGCAAACATTCACTTTCCAAAGAAAGGTGAATTAAGAGGCAGAAGCAAAAGTTTTTTCATATCTGATTTCCGATTCAAAGCGCTAAAGCGCAACTACAAACAGAGGTAATTATGAAACGAATTTTGATTGCAGGTTTAGGAATTACAGCTTTGATTGCAGCAGTTTCTTTGATGAAGTCTAATATTTGGAGTGCTGCCAGTGCGGAAAATATCCAGAAGCAACCACAAGTTCACTTAAATATGGATGCACAAAAGCAGGTTTTGCTTCACGATGAGCAAGGTAAAGTAAAAGTAAGTTGGAAGTCTTTGCAAGATAATGCTGTCGTTAATCCTGGTGATGTGTTGCGTTACACGATCGCAGGAGAAAATTATAGCGATCGCCCAGTCAAAAACCTTACCATCAACGAGCCAATTCCGCAACAAATGGCTTACGTCCTCAAATCAACTGCTGTCAACAGCAATACAGAAACTAAGGTGAGTTATAGCATTGATGGGGGTCGTACTTATAGCGAAAATCCCACCATCAAGGTGAAACTTGCTAACGGAAAAGAAGAAACTCAGCCAGCACCTGCAACTGCTTATACAAATATTCGTTTGAATATTCCTATAGTGGCTGCTAAGACTACTGTCAAAGCAAGTTACCAAACACAAGTGCGCTAATCTTCTTTCACTTAGTCTATAGGACTCATATTTGATTTTTGAAATATACGTAGGGTGCGTTAGCTATAGGCTAACGCACCATCATAAGGCTTTGGTGCCGTACTCTCGGCGATAACACAACGCCAGTTGCTACAACGGAGGGAACCTCCGCAACGCACTGGCTCCCCTACACATACTTAGATTTTTTCATAAATCAAATCGGATTCCTATACTACTTTGTCCAGTTAGTTTTGAGGGTTTGTAGTCAATACTTTAGTGCTTAGAACAATCAGGACTAAAGTCCCTACTACAAACCTGAGTTCGATATAGTTGATTTTTTCATTATTCAGCCTCTTACGTCGAACTCAGGTAAGGTAATTAAACATTTCAATAAGTGGATGGTTACGGTGAAGAAATGTTTTTCTAACAGTCTTCAAACATCGGTTATAAGTTTAGGAATGAGTTTATTAACTACCTTATCTCAGAGTTGTATACCTGTAACAGCACAAACTGAAAATGGACAAATTTCCTTTACTAATCAAGCTAGTTACAGTTACACAGATGCAACTACTAAAGATAAATATCAAGGATTTTCTAGCCAACTCGTGGTGATTACTCAACCGTTGAATGACCCTTTAGGAAGAATTCTCGGTTGTAATGGTCAAGTTTTGCCAGATTATACAGGTTTTTCTGTCGGCATTTATAATCCATTGCCTGGTGATTCAACTCAGAGTGAATTAGGAAACTTAGTTTCTTTAACTCCCACACAATCATCTAATGGATTAAAGCCGAATGTTAATAACAGTAACCCCTATAATTTAAGCAATCAAGACCCCCGAGGTAGTTATAACTTTTTATTAGACCAAGGTAAGGGTCAAATTGATGCAGGTAAAACTTATATTCTGGTGATTAATCCACCGCAAAATTCTATTTATAGTCAGCGACGAATTAAGATTAAAATTCTTGGTGAAAATCAAAATGTAGTTAGTTATACTGCAACTTCTCTGGATGGTCAACCAATCACAACCACGGGAAATACCACTGTTACGAATACGATTACTGTAGTTCCCAACTCCCAAACTGTGGGGCTGGAGTTATTTGTACTGAATTTTAGTACTGGTATGTGCCAAGCCAACCAACTCCAGATTACCAAATCAGGCGATCGCGCTACTGCTCAACCTGGTGATACGGCAATTTATCGGATTTCTATCAAAGATGTGGCAGAAGTCGGGATGAAGGATGTGGTAGTTACTGATAGCTTGCCTTTGGGATTCAGTTTTTTATCTAAGTCTGTGAAAGCTGAAATTAATGGGAGTCCAGTAACTGTTACTTCGATCAGTAGTGGTTCAACAGTGACTTTCCAGACTGATGCAACTATTCCCAATGGAGAAGTTTTGAATATCGCCTACGCTGCCCAATTAAATGGTGATGCGGTACGTGGTACTGGTATTAATTCGGCTGTTGTCAATGCACAACGAGTAGATAATAGTTTCCCCATTAAAGATGGTCCAGTTAATTATCAAATCCAAGTGCAACCAGGAATTCTTTCCGATTGCGGCACGATTATTGGTCGGGTGTTTATTGATCGAAATTTTGATGGTGAACAGCAAGCTGGTGAACCTGGACTTGCTGATGCGGTGATTTATTTGGAAAATGGCAACCGTATTACTACTGATAAGCATGGTTTGTTCTCTGTTGCTAATGTCTACCCTGGTGTACATACAGGTGTGTTGGATTTAAGTAGTATTCCTGGTTATACTTTGGCACCTAATCATAAATTTCGTGAAGGTAACAGTCAATCTCGCCTTGTCCGTTTGGAACCTGGTGGTTTGGTCAGGATGAATTTTGCGGTCATGCCTATTTCGGGGAAAGAAGTAAAGAAATGAAGATTAGGAGGGGTGCGAATAGTTTTTATCTAAGTTTGATGGGGGTGAGTTTTTTAATATCTCCGACGATTGCTAATGCTCAAGCTTCTAAGTATGCGCAAAAACTGGATATAGACCCTCTTGTGACTAACAGGGGGAAAATTAAAACCTTTCAGACTTCGTTCCTTGACTCTGATCAGGAATGCACTTTCACTGGCTCTACCTGTGAACAATCCCAAACGGCACCACCTCCTAACTGTCATTCTCAAGCAGTCGGCTGGAAACAAGGATTGTGTATTGCCCAAGCAAGTACGCCAACTCAAATAGTCCAAATTCTCTCTCCTACGCCTGATACAGTAGCCGATGTACCTGCAACTACTGTGGTTGTACAATTTCCCACAGGAAGTCAGGTAGAGTTACGGGTAAATGGGGAGTTAGTTAACTCTTCTTTCATTGGAAGTACGGTTACAGATGGTAATACTAAGTTGGTAAAGCAGACTTGGTATGGTGTGCCTTTGAAAGAAGGAGTGAATACGATTTCTGCTGGGGTTATGGGTGGAACCGAAGCACCTATAACAGTAAAGGTGAGTGTACGAGGTGCGCCGAAGAAGTTGACTTTGGAGGCTGTAGAATCTCATATTCCTGCTGATGGGCGTTCGACGGCGACTATTAAGGGTCAATTACTGGATGACAATGGTAATCTGTCGAATCGGGATGGGGTAGTTACTTTAGTTGCCACTGCTGGAGAGTTTATTGGTAAAAATATTAAGCCTGACCAACCGGGATTTCACGTACTAGCAAAAAAAGGACAATTTACAGCAATCCTACGGTCAGACTTGCATGCCCAAACTGTACGGATTCATGGCGTTAGTGGAGATTTAGAGGCTTATACCCAACTAGATTTTAAAACGGCCTTACGTCCAAGTTTAGTTACTGGGGTAATTGACGTGCGGTTAGGGGCTAGAGGTACTGATTATTATGGTAGTTTTCAGAATTTTTTGCCGCCAGATAAAAACAATCAGACTGGATTAGACTTCCACTCGGCAATATTTGCAACTGGAAAGCTTGGAGATTGGTTGTTTACTGGGGCTTATAATAGTGAGCGCCCGATTAATGCAAACTGTGATTGTAATAATCAGTTATTTGGGACTCATCAATTCAACGAACAAAATTATCCTGTCTATGGTGATAGCTCAAAACTTGATGTTACCACCCCTTCGATTGATAGTGTTTATGTGCGTGTTGAACGTTCAAGTCCAGTTAAAGGGGCTAATCCTGATTTTGCGATGTGGGGTGACTACCACACAGAGGAATTTGCCCGTTCATCTCAGCAATATACTGCTATTACTCGTGAACTACACGGTTTGAAAGCAAATTATAACTTAGGCAATCTAGATATTACGGGTTTTTACGCTAATAATGTTGAAGGTTTTCAACGAGATACCATTCCTCCTGACGGTACTAGCGGTTATTACTTCTTGTCTCAGAGGTTATTAATTGGTGGTAGCGAAAATGTATCAATAGAGTTGGAAGAATTGAATCGTCCTGGTACTGTAATTAGTAGTCAATCGTTAAATCGGGGTGCAGATTACGATATTGACTACAATCGCGGCACTATATTATTCCATCAACCGATATTACGTACAGATATAGATCCAAATGGCAATGTCTTAGTCAGAAGGATTGTAGTCACCTATCAATATCAAGGTTCTGGTACAAGTAGTATCTATGCAGCAAGACTGCAATACAATCTATCTCGCAAATTAAATCAAGAGAGTTGGATTGGAACAACTTATTTTAAAGAAGCTCAGGGTGTACGAAACTTTGAATTATATGGCGCAGATGCCAAATTTGCTTTAGGTTCTCAAGGGAAGTTAATTGCAGAGTATGCTCACTCTACTAATCAGTCTGATGTTTTAGGGTTGGTAAGTGGTGAGGCTTGGCGTATCGAAGCTGGAAGTAAAATTCTTCCTGGTATTCAAGCAAATGCCTATTATCGGTTTGCAGATACAGGTTTTGCCAATGATGCCACAATCAGCTTTGTTCCAGGACAAACCCGTTACGGCGCTCAAATTATTAGTAAAATTTCTCAGACTACAAGTTTACGCTTTCAATATGACCACGAAGCCGACTTTGGGATTGCACCCCAACCTTTGACTACTACATTTAGCGACTTGTTGACACCGATCACTCAGCCGGTTGCTGGGACTCCAGTCAATAACTCTCTAACCACTATCTCTGCCGGTGTGGAGCAACACTTTGGCAAAGCTGATTTAGCGATAGATTGGATTCATCGCGATCGCCACGATTATATATCTCCTACTCTTAATAGTAACTCTGACCAACTGCAATCGCGTTTCACATATCCTTTAGCAAAAAACTTAACTTTCCTTGCCCAAAACGAACTAACTTTATCTTCTCAAGCAGACTCTGTTTATCCAGACCGGACTGTTTTAGGATTAAACTGGGCAGTAATTCCCGGCATTAATATCGGCTTAGGGCAACAATTTTATACACGTGGCCAATTTAGTGGTAATTCCATTACTAGCCTGAATATCAATGGGGAACAGAAAATTGGTGGAGGTACGACATTAACAGGACGTTACGAAATTTTAGGTGGTGCCAATGCC
This sequence comes from uncultured Acetobacteraceae bacterium, assembly GCA_964658545.1. Classification (GTDB taxonomy): domain Bacteria; phylum Cyanobacteriota; class Cyanobacteriia; order Cyanobacteriales; family Nostocaceae; genus Nostoc. Next base: position 7,735 of record CAZZZY010000029.1, read on the forward strand.
ATAACAACTCAAGGAGCAATTGGACTCAATAACCATTGGGCTTTAGCCCCTGGATTGCTCCTGAACACTACTTACGAACACGTATTTGGTAGCTTTTTTGCCAATACTGCTGCTGGTCAACAATTTGCCCAACCCTTTGCACCTGGTCAAAGTGCCTCATCCATCGGTTTTGGGGGTGGCGATAGCTACAGTATCGGGTTAGAGTATACTAAAAATCCTAATTTTAAAGCCAGCGCCCGTTATGAGCATCGCACCTCTGCTGGTGGTGCTAACACTGTAATCACCATAGGTGCATCGGGTAAAATATCACCTGCCATCACAGCATTGGTACGATATCAACAAGCAAACGCTTCTAATCAGCAACTAATTGGATTGGCAGATACAGCCGATTTAAAAGTTGGTTTAGCGTATCGCAATCCCAACAGTGATAAGTTTAATGCCCTCTTAAGCTACGAAAACAGTAAAAACCCAAGCACCATTCCCGACACTATCCTCCTTGGTAGTGGGACGGGTTCAAAAGACAATACCTTTGCACTGGAGGCAATCTATGCTCCTAACTGGCAATGGGAATTCTATGGAAAATATGCCCTACGTAACAGCACCTCCTACTTAGCCAGTGACTTGGCAGGTACAAGTATGGTCAATTTGGCACAGCTGCGTGTAACCTATCGCTTAGGTTATAAATGGGATTTAACAGGCGAAGCTCGATGGATAGGTCAACAAAACTATTCAGAAACAGGCTTCTTAGCAGGAATAGGTTATTACCTCAGCCCCAACCTTCGCCTTGGGGTAGGATATGCCTTTGGCAAAGTTGATGACAGAGACTTTTCTGGTACTCGTTCCGCAGGAGGACCATACATTGGACTCACACTCAAAGTCAATGAATTATTTGATGGTTTTGGCTTACAAAAACCTTTACTAGCACCGCGTAGTTCTACTGTGCAAGCTAAAAACTGATAATACCATGTAGGATTTTGGATTCTAAAAATCCTAATTTATTTCTATTTAAGTTTCTAACATTATGCGTAAATTACATATATTGGAAATATTGAGGAATGTTAGAGGAGTACACCCACTCCGAAAGACACTGATCTCACGAAAATGCTTAAGTACTTTAGCACTTACTACCATCGCTTTATCATTGGGTTGCCAACTCAAACCAGCATTGAGCGAAGGTAGCCGTAACTTATACCCTAGTACCGCTCCGGGTGGTGCTACTAGGGCTAACCTCGAATGGCGAACTAATTTTTACGGTGGAATTGTTCTCCGAAGAACTTTGCTTAAAGTCTACGCCAACCAAGGCGAATATATTCTCCTTGGTTCAAGTGCAGAAGGAGTAGGTAGTGGTAATATTCAAGTTTTCAATCCAGGTACAATCACTGGCACTCCTGGTAATGAAAGCATTCCTTCTACAGCAGATTTTCAATGTGCAAACCAAGTAGGGAGTGGCTTCATTAGTAGTCGTGACCAGGAATTAGCGGGACCACAATCGATTGATGGTACAGGTAATACAAATGGATATATTCCTTGTTATTACCAAGCCCCATCTACTGGAGTTTACAATGTGGTTTTCTATGGACCTGCGGGAGGTAATTCTAGTGTAGATGGTGCACCAACAGGAGACATTAATCTCGGTAGTTCCACTAATTTTGACAATACTCAAGGATCAAGTGTTGCGGCATGGGATGTAACAGTACGCAGTAGTACAAGTTCTACATCTGACATTACAGGACGATTATTCTCCTACTATCTTGCTTTATTTACAGGTCTTAACGGTCGTCCTCTTTATTTCCCTATCTACCCAGTGACAACTGACGGATATCAATACAAGGTAGAACTTAGAGGCGTAGACCCGAATGGGTTTCTTGTTTATGGAAATCAGATAGGTTTTTTTGATAGTGACGGTAAATCGCCACTTTATCATGACATAATTGGTCAGGATGGTAACGTTTCAAGTCCTGATGGTGGTGTAACGTTAGCCTATCCTCAATACCCAACCTTCTTTAACCTCCTTGATACCTCTACACTTTCTTTTCTTGACCGTTATGGGCCTAACGGGACTTTTGTTGGTACTGGTATTACCCCAACTCCCATACCTCCATCAGTTGGTTCTCTGAGTTTTAGCGGTACATTTGCAGGTAATACGAGTAGTTATGGTCAAGGTGGTACTTTTTCTTTTAACAGTAGCGTCGTCGGTAACTATCAAATAGTTATTAGCCGTGATGGAATTAATTTTGACCCTACTAACGCGAATAATAAAGTATTACGTGGATATATATTAATATCTGGTTCTCAAACAGTAACTTGGAATGGTAAAGATAATAGCGGTGTTTCTTTTCCTGTCGGTACTAATTATCTTGCACAGGTGACAGTCCATGCTGGGGAATACCATTTTCCTTTACTAGATGCAGAAAATAATGTTTCTGGTGGTCCAACAATTACATTATTGAATCAGACTAACCCTTTAGGAAACACCACCGGGTTTTATGACGATCGGCAATATACAACTGCTGGCGGAACTCAGGTTTTTGGTACTACTGGAACTTATAACCCAACTCAAGCACTTTGCGGTATAGATCCACCTAGCACTCCTAATAGTAATACTATAACAGGATTTGATACTTCAAATAATCAACGGGCTTATGGTCAAAGTGGTAATAATGGTAACGCTAACGTCCCATGCACAGGTTCTTTTGGAGATACTAAAGGATTAGATTTATGGACATATTATCCTAGTAGTGCTAGTAATACTCCTTTGAATATTGTCGATACACAAAGTATTGTTGGTACTTTGTATCAAGATAACAATGCTGATAGTATATTAGATAATAATGAGCCTGGATTAGCTCAAGGTATTATAGTTAAACTGATTAATAATAGTAATTCGGTTGTCGCTACAACTACCACAGATAGTAATGGTAATTATATCTTCAAAGGACTGAGTAATGGTAATTATACAATCCAAGTTGACACAACTAATGCTAATATCCCCAGTGGATTTAATTTGGAAACAGCGAATAATGTTCCTGCAACAATAAATGGTACTAATCTCAATAATATTAATTTTGGTTTTACCAAAGGTAAAGCAGGTTTAATTTTAGTTAAACGAATTACTGCAATTAATGGAGTTAGTATTAATCAATATGTTGATGATCCGAAAACTACAGATGATAACAACTCTAATTGGCCCCCCCCCTTAAATTCTAATGGCAGCCTTGGGAGTACAACTATTAGCAGTTATTTAAAAGGTGCTATTAATGGTGGGCAAGTTAAGCCTAGTGATGATATTGAATATACTGTATATTTTCTCTCTGCTGGTAGTGGTAATGCTAGCAAAGTAGAATTGTGTGATTTAGTGCCAGCAAATACTACTTTTGTAGCAACTGTTTTTAATGGTGATACTCCTGGTGATGGTGGTTTACCAGGGGCAGATTCAGGAATTGCCTTAGCGATTAATTCTAATACACCCACAGCTTATCTAACCAATACAGCCGACTCAGGCGATCGCGGTACTTTTTATTCTGCTGGTGATGCTACAACACCTTCATCTTGTGGTAATAATACTAATGGGGCAGTCGTTGTGGATATAACTCGAAGCCCTGATTTACCTAATTTAGCATCTGGAACTTATGGTTTTGTTCGTTTTCATACAAAAGTAAAGTAAAGGGGGGAGCAATGGGATATATTGACCGACAAAGACTCATGATACAAGCCCCTAATGACCTTAACTTGTCACCAATGATGGGTAGCAGACGAACACTATTAGCAGTAAATGAAATCAAAGATTATCGACAGTATAATCTCTGAAATTGGAGATATTTTGGGCAAGTCTACCAAATTAGCTGTTATTTTGAATTTCGTCTAACTTGGCCCGCACAGCCTGGATATCCTGCCACATCAACCATTTCGGCGCACCTTTTTCTTTAGAAGGGTTACGCAACAAGTAGGAAGGATGAAAAATTGGCATACATAAACGCCCTTCCCACTCTAGCCACTGTCCGCGAATTTTCGTAATCCCCCGCTTATCGCCAGTGATGCTTTTGACAGCCGTTGCACCTGTTAGCAGGATGATTTTGGGGTCAACTAGGCGAATTTGTTCTAGTAAGTAGGGTAGACAAGCTGCCACTTCCACAGGGGTGGGAACTCTATTATCTGGTGGGCGACATTTATTGATATTGGCAATGTATACATCCTGCTCAGTAGTCAAATGCACCGATGCCAAAATTTTCTCTAGCAGCTGCCCCGATCTGCCTACAAATGGTAAACCTGTTTCATCTTCATTTTGACCAGGTGCTTCTCCTATAACCATAATTGGTGCTTTGAGATTACCGCGTCCGACCACAGTATGAGTGCGAGTGTCTCCCAATGGACAACGGTGGCAGCGATCGCAATGCTGTGTCAACTCCGTTATGGTGGAATATGTTCCGGGAGCGATCGCAATTTTCGCGTCTGTGGGAATCAGTTCTCGTTGGTTAAAGGTTGAGTCGTCGAAGAGGCTGAGTTGGGTTTCGCTGCTCATGAAAATTAGGATTTTGGTGTCAGCACCATCTGTCTTATCTGAGTTCAATACTGCTCTGGTTGGAGATTTATCAGAATAAATAGATTTTTGCTGAATACTTATTATTTATACAAATCTTATTGTATCAGTTAATTTGAGACAAAATTCAGTCATGATAAAAGCAGTGCCGTCCTAAAATGCTGGGGGAAACCATGTCACATACCCCACTTTTTGCCGATCGCACCCATGCGGGTGAGTTATTGGCGCGAGTGATTCATGATATTTTGACTCAGCAAACTATTGATTCTGGAGTAAAGCCTGTACCAATTGTTTATGCTTTGCCAAGAGGGGGTGTACCAGTAGCAGCACCAATAGCACGTCTTTTGCATTGTCCCTTGACAATCGTTGTGGCGAAAAAGATTAGTCATCCAGAAAACCCAGAGTTGGCAATTGGTGCAGTTACTACTTCTGAAAATGTTCTTTGGAGCGATCAAAAGCTATTTCGGACTAAACATGATGCGCGATTCCGGGAAGTGGCTTTAAATAAAGCCATCAACCAAGCTAAGTCTCTTGAGGCTCAATTAATTCTTGCTTGTCCACAGGTGAATGCCGAGAATGCCACGCTCATTTTAGTTGATGATGGCATTGCTACAGGTATGACAATAGCGGTAGCGGCAACTGCCATCAAAACGCTTTCACCAGCAGCAGTTTGGCTATGTACTCCAGTAGCACCACAAAAATTACTACCTTGGTTAGAACAGTGGGGCGATCGCACAATAGTCTTGGAAACACCAGAACCCTTTTGGAGTGTGAGTAATTTTTACGCCCAGTTTCCCCAAGTAGATACATTAGAAGTTCTGGCATATCTCCAGCAACAAAAGACAATGGGGAAAACGGATCTATGTGAGTAATTTAAAATTTTGAATGATTGTTTCCCGATCTTGCTAACTATTTGAAGATGTTCCTTGCTGGTATTGCATAGCTTTGGCATAATCACCCAAGGCGTAGCAAGCAGTTTTCAGACTGGCAAGAGCTTGTTCTTCACTACGACGGTCTTTGATATTCCTCGCTAACAGCAAACGTTCTTCATAATACTTAATGGCTTTGTTATAGTCACCCAAAGCTTCACAAGCAACTCCTAAACTACCTAAAGACTGTTCTTCGCTACGCTGGTCTTGAATTTCTTTAGCTAATTGCAACCGATCTTCATAATATTTAATGGCTTGAGCATAATCACCTAAAGCATAACAAGCATTCCCCAAATTCTTTAGCACCTGAGAGGCACTGCGAACATTTTTTAAGGAGCGGGCTATGATTACACACTGTTGATAATAGGCGATCGCTTTTGGGTAATTGTCCAAAGCATACCAAGCATTACCCAAATTTTTGAGTACTTGTTCTTCGCCCCAGTTATCTTTGAGTTCCCGCACAATCTCTAGACTTTGCTGCTGATACTCAATAGCCCTGGTAAAATTGCCCAAAGCTTTATAAACCAATCCCAAATTATTTAGTGCTGCCACTTGACTCCGTTTGTCTTGTAGCTGTTGCGTTATTTTCAAACACCTTTCCAGAAACTCAATAGCCTTGTTATGCTCATTCAGATGACGGTATGAATTGCCTAAATGGGAAAGTGCTTGCATTTGCAATGCTAAATCTGAAGTGTTGTTGACCAAAGACAAACACTCTTGAGAGTAAGAGATAGCACCCTTGTAGTCTCCGGCACTGTAACTTACCAATCCTAAAAAAGAAAGTGCCTGCGCCTGTTTTTGCAAATCCCCAACAACCTGAAACAGCCCCAAAGACTGTTGTAAAGACTTCAGCGCCTCTATTAATTCACCTGCTTGCTGCTGTTGAATTCCTTCCCGTAGTAGCTTGGATGCTTCCGACAAATTGTCCTCACTTTCCTGTGGAGGTATTATTTCTGCTTGTGAACCAGGGTCAAATTCATGGGTAATAGTATTACGCTTCACTGGTTTTAAGTATGTTATGGGTAATTGCAAGGGAACTGTATTTTTCAATCTGTTATCCCATTCACCTTTAGACATCAATTCCTTCCTGCTAAGTCTGGTGGTAAATCTAGTGTTCCCCAAACCAGAAGTTATCTTTCATCAGGTGGGTTTAGCAGGGTTATTTCATTCTCATTTAGCCCGCCTCAGAATAAATTCTGAGTCTAATAGCGAAAGTCGTCTAAAGACGACTGAGAAAAGATTATAGTCCGTTTTAACGGACTTTAGCTATTAGCCCCGAACTTTAGTTCTGGGCGGTTTATGTCTAGAACGAAATAGCCCTGGGGTTTAGCGCATCATTTAAGTAGTCGGACACAATTAAATTCATTGGTGGAGATAGGAAACAGGTTACAGGTTACAGGAAAAAACTGGTGTAATTAATTCAGTTAAGATAAGAAACATTAATAATGAATCCCCCCTTGACTCTTGAGAAAGCGTGGCTGTGTCCCCTATTTCTGAGAGTAATTGGGAGGAGATTCAAGAGATAAATGTCACTAATCTACAATTATTAATTATTTATTCAAAATTAAGTGTTGATTTAACCAACAGGTATAGAGACATTTGCTACAGAGCCATTATTTGGGATAGGTTGGCGGGTTTTTAAGTCAAATTTAAAGCCATGTGGCAAAATATGAAGCTTTGCTCCGAAAATTGCCAAAGACTCATCCTTCAAAATTTCGCCCATATTGTTGTAGGTAGCCTCTGATTCATCAACAATCGTAACCGCACCTTCACCAATCACTTCCACTTGGTTATCAGTTACAACCATAGCGGTATTCTCGTCAATACCAAATCCCAACACAGCAGGTTCTAGTATTAAAGCTGAAATTAAGCGTCCCAAGCGTCCACGCTGGGAAAAATGCTGGTCAATTACCACCCCTGGTAAAAAGCCTAAACCGGGGCCCATTTCGACAGTTTCAATTCGAGGATGTGTCTGCGAATCACCTTCCACGATCATTTTATCTGGCATCACGGCAGCGCCCGCACTTGTACCGGCGACAACTATACCTTCAGAGAATCGTTGATGAATCGCCGTATCGATTTCGGTGTCCTTAAGGATGTTGGTGATCCGAGCTTGGTCTCCCCCAGTAAAAAATACTCCAGTAGCTTTACTAATTGCTTCCAATGCGGTGGATGAAGATGCATCTTCGCGGGTTTCTGTATCAATGATGCGAACATTCTCGGCTCCCAGCCGCTCAAAAACTCTAATATAGTTTTCTCCCACTTCTCTTGGTAATTCCGTCGCCGCCGTCATAATCACAACGCGCGCCTTTGTACCGCCAGCGCGTCGCACAAAGTCCCGCAGAATTTGGGAATCTCCATCTTTATCTTCAGCTCCGCCAATAATTACCAATTGCCGTTTGGGATTACTTTCTACCATGATGCCCTCCTGATGTGAGTTAATAAATTTTACTAAACCATGACAATTAAACTATCAAATCATCCCTCTGGTAGATTACCTGAGACAAGGTAGGATTAGAATTTGCGATCGCAATTAGGCCAAAAGATTTTTTAGGAACATTACCTAAAAAATAAATCTCATCAAAATTTTTTTTCAATTACTAAATAAAATTCCCAAGACCAACTGCCTCTAGAGATATTTTCTAGAGGCATTGTTGACTATGTTACTAATGGACGATTGGAAATTTATCGGGCAATTGTCGTCAATTATTTTTGACAGACTAATGGGGGCGGGTTGATAGATATGATCAATCATTCCACAAAGATATTGCTCAACCCGCCCCTAAGACCTCTGCACAAAGAAAAAGGTTCTGTTTGAAAAATCTGCTGAGAAATCCAGGTTAATGAATGTGACTTCTGTAAAGCAAGTTAGTTAAGAAAAAACGCGCTTGCTCTAGTGGGAGATGCCTGGGTTTGCCTTGATAGACAATTTGATACTCATTTACGTCTGGGCCATCACCATGTCCAGAGATCAGCTTTTGGTGAAAAGCTTCCTCAGCAAGTTCTCGAATCTCATCCCTTAGAGTAGCTTGTATGCTATTCATGCTTTGCTGTCTTTTCGATACCGCATATTTACTTATACAAATTCTGGGATGGGTGTTGCACCTTTCAAAGGTTATATATTTGACTATTCATAAGGATGAAGTGACTATTCTTTATTCTTTACTGAGGAAAGGGGATTTAATTATGCCTTGAGATAGTTAAAAATGCTTACTAATAGGGTTACCGTAGGTTCTGATTAGATCAATGGCTTTGCCATGAATGTCCAAAGTTAATGTGAATCAACCTACAATCAATAAGTCTGAGTAACCATAACTCAACATTGAAATTTCAGGGTGTTTAGCCAAAGGTTCGTAATCAATGGTTCTACAAAAAAGCAGTGATTTAGTCCGCATTAATGCTAGAAGAACAGATGTATTCGATATTTTCAACTTCAAGCATTATATTGGGCCCAACCCCTATTTAGATACAGGGGCGCTAGTATTCGATTTTGCTCTAGTTGACTCTAGAGAGCCTTTGCCCATTGAAGATTATATTGCAAGCATTGGCGATCGCTATCCAAATCTGAGTAGCCAAAGCTACGAATCCCATGCCCATCTATTTGCCCAAGTTGTGTCCGAAGCCGGAAAGCTGGACATGGATTTGCATCTTAATCATTGGAGTGTCAAGCCATATCCAGATTTCGTGCGAATTAGTGTCCAATCATTACATGAACGCACAACTAGAGAGGTAGTTTATTTTGTCTGGGATTGGTTTGAAGCCATTACCCAAGACGAAGACTTTAACTTTGATCAACAACTAGTAAGGCTGCAAAATAAATTCCGCGCATCTGTCTATGGTGGCCCCACAGTTTACGCCCTATTGCGAACAGCCTACGAAAAAGGTATTCCTGCCTTTTATTTGTGGGAAGAAGGATTAATGCAATACGGCTTTGGAAAAAAACACATCCGGGGAATAGCAACAACATTTAACTGTGATAGTCATCTAGATTCAGAGTTTACCACCCGCAAGGATGACTGCAAGGCATTTTTAAAAACCTTGGGTTTCCCAGTCCCTGAAGGCGATATTATCTTTTCTGAAAATGAAGCCTTGGCCGCAGCACGAAAAATTGGCTACCCAGTGGCAGTTAAGCCAGTGGTAGGTCACAAAGGAATTGGCGTTACGGCTGATGTACAAGACTCAAAAGAACTGGGATCTGCTTATCATAGGGCATTAGCAGCGATTCCTGAAGATCAGCTAACTCGGATAATTGTTGAGAAAAGTATTTCTGGATCAGATTTTCGCTTATTGTGTGTCAATGGCAGATTCGTCGCCGCCACAGAACGCCGTCCAGCATCGGTTATTGGTGATGGCTATTTAACACTTGCAGAATTAATCCGCCTAGAGAACCGCAAACCTGCACGTTTAGATACGCCTACCTCACCCATGAGTAAAATTCAGATTGATGAAGCGATGGAACTCTACCTAGAGGAACAGCGCTTATCATTAGAAAGCGTAATTGAGAAAGGACGGACTGTTTACCTGCGTAAAGTTGCCAATCTTTCCGCCGGAGGCATGAGCATTGATGCAACCCAGACAGTTCATGCTGACAATATTATCTTGGCGCAAGATATTGCCCAAAACTTCCAACTGACTTGTCTGGGGATTGATGTCATAACCAAAAGTCTCGCAGAATCTTGGAAATCCAGTAACTTCGCTATCCTGGAAATCAATGCGGCACCGGGGGTTTTAATGCATCTTAAACCTTCTGAAGGTGAAAGTGTTGATGTACCTTCTCATATTTTAGAAACATTTTTTGAGTCTGGTACAGATGCTAGGATACCGATTATTACCTTTAATAAAATCTCAGTTGAAGAACTGCAAGCAACAATTGACCATATCCTTTTGCAACATCCCGACTTGACAATAGGCGCTGTTTGTCGTGATGCGGTTTTCGTAAATCGCTCGAAAAAAGTATTAAGCAAAAATTACAACAGTAACGTCCAAACTTTGCTGCGTCATCCCAAACTTGATTTACTGATTGCCGAGTATGCGGAAGAAATCTTAGATGAAGAGGGGATATTTTACCGGAGTAGTAATATCGTAGTTTTGGATAATCCCACCGAAACTGAGATGATACTGGCGCGGGATGTCTTTGATAGTTCTACTGTGGTGATTAAAAAAGGCAACGGTATTTCTGTCCGTCGCAAAGGGTTGATTGAAGATTATACTTTGGCTGAAGATGAACCATTTACACGGGTTTATTTGAAAGAAGCCGGAACGATTTTGTGAGCTAAGTAATAACGCTGAGAAGCCCACCCCCAACCCCCTGCCCGCTCTTCGAGAGGACAGGGTGGTTTCATACCATCAGAGAAAAATTAAAACCAGGTATCAAAGCCTCTCC
>CAZZZY010000030.1:0-6820 GCA_964658545.1 uncultured Acetobacteraceae bacterium
CGCATCTTGTCAATAACAAGACTTCAATCTCAATAAAGCCCAAAATAATCTCATTAATGTCTACTTATTGAGAATATTTTCGGCGTTGGCGTAGACCGCCGCAGGCATCGCTTTCACCCTTGAAAAATCAATCAAACTATCAATACCTTCGCCAATTTCCGAGGGTGAGTTGATGACGCTTTCACTATTAACTCGCTGTTCTCGCTCGGTTTGGCAAAAACAATAAGTCCTAAAAATTCCTTTCAGGTTGACCACAAGGTTTTTTTTAACGTATTGCCCACAGTATAAAGGTTCTGGCTATCTTTGCCACCTTGTCCGCTAAATGCTTATGTATGGAGAATTTTGCCAGTTTTTGCCAAAATTGTTGTAGGCTCTTATTTTGGCAAAGGTATTAAACTATAAATCCTGATTCTTTCGTTGATTCATTAACCAATGGTTTTGTCAAGACTAATTTAGATGCGCTTACCCTGCGAATAATAGTTGCTATATCTGGGATTTTCCCTGCCTCAGAAATCCGGTCACGCACATACTCGAAAAAGCTGATTCCCAACTTACGAGTAGTGGCAACAAGAGACATAAAAGTATCCCAAGCTTTAGTACCCTCAGTAGTTTGAGTAGGATAGCTAATATTGCGTCGCTGGACTATCGTCCTAGCACCTAATTCAGCAGGATTATTATGCAACGGCAATTCAGGATGCTGCAAAACTAGAAGTAACTCCGACGCTTTGGCAGAGGTTAATCGTTTTCGTTGAATATTATTTATGCCTACAGGCTAGAAGCGTGAGGCTACATTTAGTGACATGATCAAAAGAGGTCATATTTTGATGTTGTTGTATGAAGATATTGGTGCTGAATGCCGGATCAAGTACCCAAAAGAGTTGTCTGTATGAGATTGCAGATCAGGTTTTCTCCACCCAAGCAGCCCAACCCCTTTGGGAAGGGAAAATCAACTGGACTCAAGATCGAGATGTGGCAGAAATTGAGGTGAAAACTGCTACGGGTGCAACGCTGCAAGAATCAATCTCCGGTGATTCTCCACAGGCACACCTCACCTATATGCTCCATACACTTAGCGATGGTGCTACCAAGGTAATTGATCAATTGTCAGACATCGATGTGGTAGGGCATCGGATAGTACATGGTGGACAAGATTATCGAGATACTGCGGTAATTACTGAGGATGTCAAAAAGGCGATCGCTCGTCTATCTAACCTCGCTCCAGCGCATAATCCAGTCGCTTTGGAAGGCATAGAAGCAATTGAAAAAATCTTCAAAGATATCACCCAAATAGCAGTCTTTGATACTGGATTTCATGCCACTCTCCCCGATGCAGCAGCAATCTATCCCGGCCCATACCAGTGGGTAGAGCAAGGTATCCGTCGCTATGGGTTTCATGGTATCAGTCACCAATACTGTTCTCAACGGGCTGCCCAAATTCTCGGTGGAGATGTTCCACCTGAGCGCTTAATTACCTGTCATCTGGGCAATGGTTGCTCTTTGGCAGCAATTAAAAACGGTCGTAGTATTGATACCACAATGGGATTCACGCCCCTAGAAGGATTGATGATGGGTAGTCGTTCTGGTTCAATTGATCCGGGGATTTTGATTTATCTGTTGCGGTACTGCAATTACTCTGTCGAAAAGTTGGATGATATCTTAAATAAAGCTTCTGGGTTAAAGGGAATTTCAGGTATATCTAGCGATATGCGCGAGGTGAGAGAAGCGATCGCTCAAGGTAATTCCCGCGCTCAATTGGCGTGGGATATCTACGTGCATCGCCTGCGTTCTGATATCGGTGCAATGCTTACTAGTTTGGGGGGATTAGATGCTTTGGTGTTCACAGCAGGCGTGGGTGAACACTCGGCGGAAATTCGCCAAGCCGTCTGTGAAGCCTTTGGTTTTTTGGGATTGAAACTTGATCCTGATAGAAATCAGCAACAGCCAGTAGATGAAGATATTGCTACAACAGACTCAGCAGTACGGGTATTAGTTATCCATACTCAAGAAGATTGGGCGATCGCTCAACAGTGTTGGCAACTTTTGCAAAAATCAAAATAAGATTTACCCAAAAAATTTATAAATATTCGTAAAGACAGAAACCAACGTAAAAATAATTTTCCAAATTCGTGGCTTGATAAAATTTAAAATGTACTCTGTAACTTTTGGGGCGATAAGTGACGAAAATGGCAATAAGAAGGCATTAATATCACTAAAGCTATTAATAGCACCACCAACAACGATAGGGATGAGACAAATCAGCGTCCATGCCAACCAATTGATAAATTTAGAGTTGATGGAAGTACGTCTTTGCAGTTGATTGACAAGTACATAGCGAGTAGTCGCAAATAGTATAGTGATGCCTATCCAAGCAAATATTGATATCATCACATTTACTGGATATAAACTATAGACTACAAAACCAGCCGGAAATAGTGAAGCTACCTCCCAAACTAGCAAATTTAGTTTAGTCCGAAAGCAACTTAGTATTTGTTCAGTCAGCCAATAATGAGCAGAGACAATTGTTGAACAGTTGGAATTTTGCATAAAATCCAACTTGATTTTGTGGAATATATCACCATGAATAAGGACAGTGCTTTGCAAAATAATGTCTTTATCTTCATAAGCATCTGAAGCTGATTCAGCCTCTTCATAGTAAGAATTAAAGGTGAGTCCAGATTGTAAGCTTGTTTTCTTCCATGCAGTTTTACTCAGAAAAGATTTGATTATATTTACTAGAACAATAACGTAAAAAAAATCACCAACTTGTTTTTCAGTAATTTCTTTTTTCTTTCCGAAGACAACATTATTGCCAAAACAGGCGTAGTAACACAGAGGAATGATCAGCTGTGGGGGAATGTACAGAGAAACACCAGTTTTTTGTGCTTGTTGAATCTGTTCTACAACTGTATTATTTAGGTAAAAACTACACTGCGATCGCTCAACCTTAAGTTCAAAGCGATCGCCTTGAGGAACTTGTAGAAACAGAGAGAGTACAACATCAGCTTGGATGTCCGTTTTTGTTATGTTGGCGTTCATTATCGAGATAAATTGGCGATCCCCTGTACCAAACTAATCAAAAAAGTAAATGTTCCCCGCCACTGCTTCTCTCCAGAAACCACTCCTTCATGATGTGTGCTAATAATTAAATTTTTAGCCTCTTCCGGTAAATTAAAAAGTTCTTTATGGTAGCGAGTGATGATATCTCCATCTAACTGCATAACAGTTTGAGCATAAATAATATCAATTTTGGTACTGTGAACATTACTACTATCAAGTGCAGCTTTCAGTTCATGCATTTTGCGTAGGGTACGAATAAATTTATCATTATTTAAAAGTCTTTCAATTTCTTTAAAGGTGTCGATCCAATCTTCTTGATTGTTTCCATCTTTGTCATCAAGAACTGGAGTTGGAGCAGGTAGTATTGGTTCAGCTAGCTTCACATTCTCCTGAGAGGTTTCAACTAGATTTTCTTGATGTTGTTTCGCGTATTCAAGCCGCTGGCGATATCGTTTTACCCGCTCATCCTGCGGATTATAAAACTCTGAACCCTCCTCAAGCAGAAGGTAAAAATATTCTCTTTCAATTTGGTTAAATAGACTTTTATAACGCTTATGCAGTTCTTGAGCTTGAGAACCTTCTTCTGGAATCCCTCTGGCCTCAAAGTAATCTGGATCATGTATAGAATAAATTTCCTGATATGCCTCCCAAGCATTAAACTTGGAAGCATTAATCCTATCTACAACCATCGTATTCACTTCTAAAGCTGTGATGTCAGAAACTAATGTCTGTACAGACGATACTAAATTGTTTAATAACCTTCTAGCTTTGTTTTCAATATCTTGAGGTTGAGCAGCATTTCGGTTTCGAGTTTGAATCTCATTAGACATAGTATCACCCTCTCACAGTTCTGACTAATCTGGGCTATAGCATTGTATTGATACCTAGATACAAGCAAATAAACCTAACGATTTGGCTAGGTTGCTGTAGGTACTTTAGTTGAAATGGGTAATTAACAAAGAATGCTTAAAGTTCTGACTTTTTACAATGTTTCCCGACTTCCATAAAAAATCTATACAATCTTTCTACACTTTCTATATTCCTGTGAATGGTTTCTCGACCATCTCGAATTTGAGTTAAATGAAATTCGCGGATTTCTTTATAGGGCCCACTATCAGTAAATTGACTACCAATTTCATTTTGGATATCACCATGAATAAGATTAATTCGGGTATATATTCGATTGCCTGGTTTGGCAGATTCTATCTGATTTGGTGGCTGCTCAGATGATTCCACTACCCAAGTAGTGATTTTTAAATCAATGACTTCAACGATTGCCGTTTTGATGGCATCAATAATTTCGTCAACATCCAGTCCCTTTTTATCAGCATTAAGATTAGTAACTATTGTTTTAAAATCACTATCTTTTGTCTGAATGGATAGACCATTATTTTCCAAGTTGTTCGGAACTACAGTATTTAGCATCAGATTAAGCAGGTGAAAGGTCTAATTGCGAACAAAATCCCATTCTAAGTCATGTTGTAAATCTTACTCCTATTACTTAACAAAACTAAGTAATAGTAACGTAAACCTCATCCATGTTGAGAACCGTAGTTTTTGCCCTCACCGTAAATCCCTCTCCCTAGAGGGAGAGGGACTTCTTTCCGGCTCCCCTTCTCCCTCTAGGGAGAAGGGGCTGGGGGATGAGGGTTTTTTCTTTTCATACGGAAAGTAGGGGCACGGTATCCGCAAACTTCGGATGAAACAGATATGATTATAGTCGCTGCTTAATGGATGCTGTTATGGGTAAGCTAGTGTAACTGTATAGCTGAGTAATTTTGCCAGAAGTATATTATATATAGCAATCCTATTTGAGTTATGAAACAATCCAAGTATGTGTAGGGGAGCCAGTGCGTTGCGGAGGTTCCCGACGCTCGTTCGCCTTTGGCGTCTCCCCTTCTCCCAAAGGGAGAGGCTAGCGCCAAGGGAGAAGACTCGCTCATAGCGTTGCCATGCCGAAGGCTTTACGCTGCGCTATCCGTTGTAGCAACTGGCGTTGTGTTATCGCCGAGAGTACGGCACCAAAGCCTTATGATGGTGCGTTAGCCAGAGGCATAACGCACCCTACGTATATTTCAATAATCAAATATGAGTCCTATATAATGAGTTGCTTCTGCCTGGAAAGACAAGAAAAATATGTTGTTACCGCGTAAAGCCATTGCTACACCTTTTATAATTTGTCTGTCTATTTTAGGAGTTGGCTTGATTCAATTCCCTCAATTGCAAAAATTGATAGATGGCAAACAATCTGTCTCTTTAAAGACTCTAGAAAAAGAAATCAAATCAGAAAATCTGCGTCTGAATTTCCTTAAAAAAATGCCTAGTTTTGGTTATGATAATTTTATTGCAGATTTGGTATATCTCGACTTTTCACAGTACTTCGGAGATGATGAAGCTCGGTATAAAACAGGTTATAGTTTAAGTCCAGAATATTTTGAAGTCATTCTAGAACGCGACCCGCGATTTTTAGCAGCGTATCGGAGTCTTTCTATCAGCACTTCATTGTATGCTGCTATGCCGGAACGTGCAATCGCACTATCAAAGAAAGGCTTAAAATCACTATCTCCCTTCGTTCCCGAAAAGTCTTATTACGTATGGCGTTACAAAGGAATTGATGAGTTATTGTTTTTAGGCAATGCTCAAGCTGCTCAAAAGTCTTTTGCAACGGCGGCAAATTGGGCTAGTAAATTTTCAGATCCAGAAAGTCAGTTTATAGCTAATACTTCCCAAAATACTGCGAAATTTTTGAGTCGAAACCCTTACAGTAAATATGCTCAGATTTCTACATGGGCAATGGTTTTAAATAATCAAGTTGATGAGAGAACTCGAAAACGAGCAATTAGCAGAATTGAAGCTTTAGGAGGAAAAGTAATTAGAACTCCTGAAGGTAATAATAAAATTTTATTTCCGCCGAAAGACTAATCATTAGGAGCAATAGTGATGTCAATACAATTGGCAGAATCTGACTTTAAAATATTAGGGTGTTTTCCTGTTATGTCACAGTTGCGTCCTCACCTGGAGCAAGCTAAATTTATAGAACAAGTTCGATATCAAATGAAAGAAGGATATCAACTTGCGTTCTTGGAACTAGAAGAGCAAGCTATGGCAGTGGCAGGATTTCGCATTTCCACGTGTTTAGCATCAGGAAAGTTTTTATATATTGATGACTTAGTTGTTGATGAGTTGAAGCGATCGCAAGGTTATGGTAAACAGTTATTTCAATGGCTTATTGAATATGCAAGAAATCATGGCTGTGAACACCTCAGTCTTGATTCTGGTGTTCAGCGATTTGCCGCTCATAGGTTTTATCTCATAGAGCGTATGAGGATTACGAGTCATCACTTTGCAATACAGTTGTAGCAACAGGCAATTTGGTTGTGAAAAATGATATTTTTTGGTACGAGGGCAAATTAATTCACTCCCAAACTTTAGAGTTAGACATTAACGATCCAGGGTTACTTTATGGGGCGACTGTTTTTACAACATTGCGGGTTTATGAGAACTCGCTAGATAGTAATTTAACTAATTGGCAAGCACACTGCGATCGCTTACTTTTTTCAATTCAAACTTTTGGTTGGCAGCAACCAGACTGGAAGCGTGTGCGTCAAGGCGCTCATCTTCTCCTCGCCCACTTCCCCGTTCTCAGAATTACCCTTTTTCCCGATGGACGGGAGTGGATAACGGGTAGATTTTTACCATCTAATTTGATAGAAAAACAAAAAAATGGTATTGTGAATGGAAGTGAGAAGGAGACAATAAAAAA
>CAZZZY010000030.1:6830-18443 GCA_964658545.1 uncultured Acetobacteraceae bacterium
GTATAATATGCGCCGTCGCTAGTTCGGAATTTTATCGCTCTCTCCCTTCTCATAAAAGTGGAAACTATTTGAGTGCTTGGTTAGCAAAAAGTAGTTTAGATGCTCAGGAAGCAATATTAGTCGATGCTCAAGGAAATTGGCTAGAAACCAGCACAGGCAACCTCTGGGGATGGTGCGATCGCATCTGGTGGACACCACCAATAAAGGCAGGTATATTGCCGGGAATTTTGCGATCGCAACTTGTAAACTGGTTGCAAAACCACCAACAGCCAGTGGGGGAAGAACCTTGGACGGTGGAGCTATTCCAGAGATTTGAAGCGATCGCCTACACTAATAGTGTAGTAGAAATTATTCCCATTCATACCGTTAATCAGCCTCCAGGGTCGCTACAATATAATCCCCACCATCCTAGTTTTCAGCAAATAAGGGAGCTTTTTGTAGCATGAGAGCTACGCCACTTTGTTACACTTAAGATAAGTTAACATAATTCTTAATAATGACCTTTCCGAGCAGAGACGGTAAGCGATGGCGCGAAAAATACAGGAGGATAGACCTTAGTGAATAAAAGATGGAGAAATGCAGGGCTGTACGCGCTGCTGTTTATTGTCGTCATTGCGCTGGGAACAGCATTTTTTGACAAACAACCCCAAAGCAGAGAGACATGGCGATACAGTCGCTTTATTCAAGAAGTTCAGCAAGGCAAAGTAGAAAAAGTCAGTTTGAGTGCAGACCGCTCTACAGCACTGGTTACACCCAAATATGACCCAAATAAACGGATTGTGACCTTAGTCAACGATCCAGACCTGATCAATACTCTGACTTCAAAAGGCGTTGATATTTCTGTTTTGCCCCAAACCGATGAAGGATTTTGGTTTAAGGCACTAAGCAGCTTATTTTTTCCTGTATTGCTTTTGGTTGGCTTATTCTTCTTGCTACGTCGCGCTCAAAGTGGTCCAGGTAGCCAAGCAATGAACTTTGGCAAATCTAAAGCCAGAGTGCAAATGGAACCACAAACTCAGGTGACATTTGGCGATGTAGCTGGTATTGACCAAGCCAAACTGGAATTAAACGAAGTCGTAGACTTTCTGAAAAACGCCGATCGCTTTACCGCTATTGGTGCAAAAATTCCTAAAGGTGTACTGTTAGTTGGCCCTCCTGGTACAGGTAAAACCCTCCTAGCTCGTGCTGTAGCTGGTGAAGCAGGTGTACCCTTCTTCTCAATCTCCGGTTCGGAATTTGTAGAAATGTTCGTCGGTGTGGGTGCATCCCGCGTCCGCGATTTATTTGAACAAGCTAAGACCAACGCTCCTTGTATCGTCTTCATCGATGAAATTGACGCAGTCGGTCGTCAACGGGGTGCCGGTTTAGGTGGTGGTAACGATGAGCGGGAACAAACCCTCAACCAGTTGCTCACCGAAATGGACGGTTTTGAAGGCAACACTGGTATCATCATTATTGCCGCTACCAACCGTCCCGATGTTCTAGATGCAGCACTGTTGCGTCCTGGTCGCTTTGACCGTCAAGTTGTGGTAGACCGTCCCGACTATGCCGGACGCAGCGAAATTCTCAAGGTACACGCCCGTGGTAAGACCTTGGCAAAAGATGTGGACTTAGATAAAATCGCCCGTCGTACCCCTGGATTTACTGGTGCAGATTTATCTAATCTGCTAAATGAAGCGGCAATTCTGGCAGCACGCCGGAACTTGACAGAGATTTCGATGGATGAAATCAACGACGCGATCGATCGTGTATTAGCTGGCCCAGAGAAAAAAGACCGGGTAATGAGCGAAAAGCGCAAAACCTTGGTGGCATATCACGAAGCTGGTCACGCCTTAGTTGGTGCTTTAATGCCAGATTACGATCCTGTGCAGAAGATTAGCATCATCCCTCGCGGTCGCGCAGGTGGTTTAACTTGGTTTACCCCCAGTGAAGACCGGATGGACACAGGTTTATACAGCCGCGCTTATCTGGAAAATCAGATGGCTGTGGCTTTGGGTGGTCGGATTGCTGAAGAATTAATCTTTGGTGAAGAAGAAGTGACCACTGGGGCTTCTAATGACTTGCAACAAGTAGCAAGGGTTGCGCGGCAAATGATTACCAGATTTGGCATGAGCGATCGCTTAGGCCCAGTTGCCCTTGGTCGTCAGCAAGGTAATATGTTCCTGGGACGGGATATCATGTCAGAGCGTGATTTCTCTGAAGAAACCGCCGCAGCCATCGATGAAGAAGTTCGCAAACTTGTAGATGTAGCCTATACACGCGCTAAAGAAGTGTTAGTGGGCAACCGCCACATTCTAGATCAGATAGCAGAAATGTTGGTTGATAAAGAAACGGTAGACGCTGAAGAGTTGCAAGAAATTCTGTCGAATAACGATGTGACAACTGCTGCGTTTGCCTAATTTAATTGAGTAATTAGGAGTTAAGAAAAATTCCTAACTCTTAAAATTCGGGGGTAATTCTGTATTTTTCAGAGTTGCCCCATTTTTTAATTATTTTGCTTTTAATTTTGAAGAACCATTGTGTCTGCTGCACCTAGTTGCAGGGCATAGAGGTTAGCATAGACACCCTGCTGATCGATGAGTTCCGCGTGAGTACCCTGCTCTACAATTTGTCCCTGCTGAATTACTAATACCTGATCTGCCTGAGTAACTGTACTGAGGCGATGAGCAATTACGAAACTGGTACGACCTTGCAGCAAGCGGGCGATCGCACTTTGTACTAGCGCTTCTGTACGCGTGTCAATGCTGCTGGTGGCTTCATCAAGAATCAGAATTCGGGGGTTGATCAACACCGCACGGGCAATACTGATTAGTTGTCGCTGTCCCTGGCTCAGAGGCGCTCCCCGTTCACCCAATTGAGTTGTATAGCCTTGTGGTAGCGAGGTAATGAACTCATGTACATTCGCCATTTGTGCAGCTCCTTCGATCTCAGCTTGGGTAGCATAGGGAATGCCAAAGGCAATGTTTTCGGCGACGGTGCCACTGAATAGAATATTATCTTGCAGGACGATGCCAATTTGACGGCGCATACTTGCTTGAGTGACGCTACGCACATCAATATCATCAATTTTCACTGCACCGCTAGACACGTCGTAGAAGCGCAAAATCAAGTTAATGATCGTACTTTTTCCCGAACCAGTTGGCCCTACTAAAGCAACCATCTGCCCTGGATAGGCGTGCAAATTTACCCCTTTGAGAACCAATTGATCTAGGTTATAGCCAAACTTGACATTTTCAAATGTTACTTCACCCTGAATGGGGGGCATTTCTATCGCATCGGGTGCATCTTTGAGTTCTGACGGTTCATCTAGTAATAGAAAGATTCGCTCTAATCCGGCGAAGGCAGATTGAGCTTGGGTGTAAAACTGGCTGAGAATCTGGATAGGGCGGAAGAACTGCTGGACGTAAAGTAAAAAAGATGTCAGCACACCCACTGTTGCGGCTCCTGTTACGGCAAGATAGCCACCATAGGCCAGCACACCTGCCGTTGCTAGTGTGTTAAGAAAATCGATGGAGGGCAAAAAGGCCGAAGTAATTGCTACAGCATCGACGTTGGCATCACGATTGGCAGCGTTAAGAACATCGAATTCGGCGATGTTCATTTGTACACGATTAAATGCCTGTGCTTCTCGCACACTGACAATATCTTCCTCCAACTTGGCGGAAAGCTCGCCAATGGTCTGTCGGGTAACACGAAACCTGGCTCTTGCCCAACGAGCAAAAAAGCTTGTGGTAAAAATCATCAGTGGCACAACCAGATTGCTCAACAAGCCGAGTTGCAAGTTGATTGAGAGCATCGCAATGATTATGCCGACCAAACTGAAAATGTTGCCCAGCATTTGGGCGATCGTCAGTCCAAATGCCTGATTTACAGTATTGACATCATTCAGCAGGCGACTCATTAAATCGCCCGCTTCGCTGCGATCGAAAAAGCTGAGGGGCAAATTTTGGATTTTAATAAAAATATCTTGCCTCAGTTGAGCCAGTAATCGCTGCATAATCCAGCCGACTCGAATAATTTGACCCCGAATTGCCAAGATGCCAAGTCCGTAGTTTAGCCCTAGTAGCCCTAATAACAGTAGGAGTCCCTGCAAATTCCCTTGGGCAATTAGGTGATCAATCGACCAACCGAGGAAAAACGGCCCAATTGCCTGGGTTGCGGCACCAATAAATACTAATGTCAGGGCGATGGGAATTTCTTTGCGATAAAGTAGCAGGTATTGCAAAAAGCGCCGTAGGGTGGAAAGTTGCTGACTCGCCTGCTCAGATGCAACAACGGGAATAGTGCCTCTCATAGCAATTTGGGATTTTAGATTTTGGATTGAAAGTCTTTGTCTTTACTACAAGGCTGTATGAAAATCTCAAGCAATACTATTTATACTAATTTGGGATCATTTTTTTCTTTCGCCTTTCGCCTTTACCTGAGATTCCAAAATCACACCGTAGAGGGGGCTAGTTTGCATCAATTCCTCGTGAGTGCCTTGGGCCACCAATCGGCCTTTATCCATGAGAAAAATGCGATCAGCATTTTTGACGGTGCTAATGCGTTGAGCTACTACAAAAGTTGTACAAGCTTTTTGGCGCATTAAATCATCTAGTTCGGCTTGAATCTGGGCAGCAGTTTTGGCATCCACAGCTGAGGTACTATCGTCCAAAATCAGAATACTGTAATCGGTGAGTAAGGTACGAGCGATCGCAATTCTTTGTTTTTGTCCACCAGATAAGCCTACACCCCGTTCACCCACAATCGTTTCGTAGCCATCGGGTAGACCGATAATAAAATCGTGCATTTGTGCGGTTTTTGCAACCTCAACCACTTGCTCTAGGGTTGCATCGGGTTTTGCGTAGGCAATATTTTCGCGGAGTGTGCCAGAGAAGAGGGTGGTTTCTTGAAATACAATGCCAATCCGCGATCTGAGGCTTTTGAGTGTGAAACTTTTGACATCTCGTCCGTCAATGCGAACTGCTCCCCCTGTGACATCATAAAAGCGGGGAATTAAGTTCATGATTGTGCTTTTTCCGGAACCAGTCATCCCTAGAACGGCGATCAGTTCGTTGGGTTTGGTTTCAAAGGAAACTTCTTTGAGAGTTTCAGTGCTGGCTCCCGGATAGCGAAAGGAAACATTTTCAAAGGTGATTCTCCCACCACAGGTTTCAAATGGGACAGCGCCAGGGCGATCGCGAATTTCTACTTCTGCATCTACAACTTCATAGACTCGTTCCGCAGAAGCAGCTGATTGAGCGATCGCAGGGGCCGCAAATCCAATCAACAAAATTGGTTGGAGAATCAAGGCTAGGTAGGAGTTAAACGCCACCAGTTCGCCAATGGAGAATCTCCGCCCAATCACCTGCGCTCCCCCGTAGCCGAAAACTGCCAGTGTCACCAAGTTACTCAGCAAAAAGATAAACGGGAAGGTATTGTGGATGGCATTAATGGTCTTTATGTTTGCCCTAACTAGACCATCGTTTAGGGTCGTGTAACGCGACCTTTCGGTTGACTCTCGCACAAAGGCTTTCACTACCCGTATTCCTAACAAGTTCTCTTGCAATACGGCATTGAGGTCGCTCAGTTGCTCTTGTACTTGCCGAAAAAGTTTGTTATTTTGAGTGACGAATCGCGCCATCAACCATCCTGACATAGGCACTACCGTTAGCGTGATCAGTGCTAGTTTCCAGTTCATCACCAACAAAATCACCGCCATACTCACCAATGTGACAACTGAACCAATGACCTGAATCAGGCTAGTGCCAACAAAGGTTCGGATCTGCTCAATATCGTTGGTGACACGGGTTAACAGTTGGGAAGTCTGTGCTTGGTCATGATAGCTGAAACTGAGATTTTGAATTTTGCTGAAAATCTTGTTTCGCAGGTCGTAGGCTACACCCTGAGATACTGCTTCTGCCAAATAGCTTTGTCCAAAGTTAAATAAACCACGAGCGATCGCGGCGAGTACCATCCAGGCGGCGCTGTACAGCACAATTTGGAGGTTTTTCTGGATGATACCCTGATCAATTCCCCACCGAAATAGTTGGGGGGTAACGGCATTAGCGATCGTCAATAGCAATAGGCTGACCAATGCTCCCAGCGAAGTCCATCGGTAAGTGCTTAAACTCTTAAGCACACGCTGCATTGACTGTATCGACGTATTTTCCTGGAGTTCTGGTTGCTGAACCACTTGCAATTCCCCCCTGTATCTTTGGAAAATTATCTCGTACTTTGATTGTAAAAAAACAATCGGTCAATGGAGAATGTGGAATCTATTGGGATCTATATTGTGGTGGAAATTCCAAATTTTGGGACAGTGGCGTGAGAAAATACTTCTTTGGCAAGCATTGCGGCTAATCCATTTCAATACCCCAGAAAACCAAATAACAAGAATAATGGCTCAAAATTTTCATCACAATTCCCAACTTCCCTTGGATATCTCAACTGCTATCAGTCGCACGGCAAAGCCAAGTTCTGAGTTCTACTCTATTTTTTCAGTAGAAGAAGTTTTAGGTATTATTCATGCATTAGAAGTCAGACGAGAAATACCTCTAAAGTATTCTTATAAAGGTAGAGGCGCAAAAATATGGGACGATTTTTATTTAAAATATATTATTCCTAGATGGTATCGGATATCAAATGTAGAAATTGAACTTTTAAAGAATAACTTTAACTATCTTAATGACAATATTCCAAGTGGCAAAAAGATCAACATTGTCGATGTGGGTGCAGGAAATTCATATCCAGTTAAAGATTTTATTCAAAAATTTGATAATTTAGATAAGCTTAATAAATATATTGCCTTAGATATTAGCGAGGAATTGCTGAATTTATCCAAAAATAATTTCCACAAATGGTTTCCCCTAGTCGAATTTATCAGTTACAAAATTGATATAGAAAATAGTTGTATACCCCAAAGCTTATTTCAAAATAAAGCTAATCTTGAAATTGACGACACAGCAAAAATATTTTTACACTTAGGTGTTACCATTGGTAATCATCCAAATAGAGATGAGGTATTCAAAAACTTTAGAAACAGCATGGAAAAAAATGATTTTCTAGTGTTCACTAATGAAATTGGCTCTAACTCTAAATGGGATGGAAAGGTCAGAGGTGGCTGTAAGTATCATGTAGAAGAAGTATATGGATGGGTTAAAAATAAGATTGGGATTAAATCGGAAGATTGTGAATTGGTGAGAAAGTATGATTTAAAAACAGATAGTATAGTTGCTAATCTAAAACTCCGTCATGATTACACTATAAATTTTAGTCGGATGGGGATAGATAAAAAGATTGAAATCTCTGGAGGTGAAGAGATTACTATTTGGCGACATCATAAGTATGAAATACCTAAACTTTTGCAAGAGATAGAACGTTCTGGACTCCAACTTCTTCACTATAGTACTGACAAATACAAATCACATATTATGGTGATTTGTAAGGTTGCTAGTAACTAAGCTTTTAAGTTAAATTATCATCGAATTCTCACGAATGATTTAGGACTGCTATAGCAATTTTCAATCTGATGAGGTACAAGTATGCAAACAGACCTAACCCCCTTCCGAAGCGGGAAGGGGGAAAAATTGTACCTCACGCTTGTCGAGAAAGGCTATATATATCCGATTATGGCAGATGGTATCAAATATTTATGATAATCCGAAAAAATCAGTTGAACTTAACTTCTGTATCAATTAAATTGTGCATCAAACGCGGTTTAGGTTGAGGAACTGAACGCCCTAAATCCTTAGCCGTTTCTATCCATTCCTGCATAACTAATTCTACGTTATGCAGAGCTTCTTGATAAGTATCACCATCAGCAGCACAGCCTGACAATTCTGGTACTTCCGCAATAAAGGCTTGATCTAATTGACTCCAATAGAGAATAATTTCATAGCGAAACATCATTTTTACTTCCTAATTTATACTTGATTATCACTGCACGAACTTGTTTAATTTGATAGCTTTTGGCTTTTCCTCTCTTATGTTGCAGGTTCAATATTTCCTCAACATTGGCTTTGGCAAAAATCCGATGATCGCCACGGATCCGTTCATCAAAGCCTAGTGTATATAAGAGTTGCCACAGTTGGGCGAAAGGGATGTCTGTATCAGATGTCCCAGAGAGAATTTTTTCTAAGAGTTTATCTTGCTGACTCACGTTTTTCTAACTGTCTTAATATTTCTATAGTCTCATATTTATTTAAAATCAGGGTATACAAAAGCAAATTTATCTTTTTGCCCATTGACTTGAATATGGCTCCACTGATTTTTTTTATTGAAGAAATCCTCATGATTTGGATGTTACAGGTGCTTTATTTGAAGCGATGTTTCGTACTGAGTTTAGTGTTGTTACCTCAGTTTTGACTATCGTGGATATGCATCATTTTGCTTGACATTGATAGCTTGATTATTTTTCTACAATGCGATCGCGTAGCAAACGCACCAGAAGGTATAACCTGGTAAACACGGTGTATTAAACCTGACCGAAAACCGCTATGCTTAAATTGACAAGTGATATAGGTAACTACAGAGGTCAAATTGTTGAGATTGCTCATATCATAGGCTGAGGTATAAATCCATCTCAGTTAATGTTGAATATTGAGTAAAAAATACTACGCAAGTATGAAAAACATAATTCTAGGCGCAGCCGCATTTTTAACCACGATTAGTTTGACAACAAGCGTACAAGCAGCAAACCCTGAACACGTTAAACAGTTATTGGCAACGAAACAATGTCAAAACTGTGATTTGACCAATGCAGGTTTAGTGATGGCTGACTTATCTGGAGCCAATTTGAGCGGTGCTAATCTCACAGGTGCTAACCTCAGTCGGGCAAACTTGAGTGGTGCAGATTTGCGGGGTGCAAACTTGAGTGGCGCGAGTTTATTTGGTGTTAACCTGAGCGGAGCTAAATTTAGTGGGGCAAATTTGACGAGTGCTGATTTGAGAAATAGCTATCTAGCAAATGCAGAAATGACTGGTGCTTACATCAATGGCGCTAACTTCCAAGGTGCAGTTGGTATACCATCACAAATTGTTTCACCAGAAGATTTTTATGCTTTGGGTATAGCAGAAGGGCAAAAAGGCAACGAACAGCAAGCAATCAGTTATTTTAATCAAGCGATCGCTACCAAACCAGAATTTGCAGGCGCTTATTTAGCTCGTGGTATCGCCCGTTACCAAATACTGGATAGACAAGGTGCATTCCAGGATGCCCAAGTTGCTAAAAAATTGTTTACATCCCAAAACAACACCTCTGGAACCCAAACAGCCCAGGCTTTTATTAAAGAACTCCAAACACCCGTTAATGAAAAGGTAAGCGTTGGTAGCCCCAGTTTCACGGACTTTTTGGGAAGTCTTGGCTCAGTCTTACTCCAGTTCTTTCCTTTTTGAGTGCTTGCTTTTTCAGGGGGAGAGTTGAAAGAACAGAGGGATAATATACAGATGACACATGACAAATGACTTTATCTAACGAATTATGGGCAGCAAATCAAGACTTAGCCCAAGCTTGCCTAGAGCATCCTTTCGTTCTAGGCATTGGTGATGGTACTCTTGAGCAGATGAAATTTGCTTACTATGTAGGGCAAGATGTTTTTTTCTTAGAAGCTTTTGCCCGTGCGTACAGTATCGCGGCAGCTAAAGCACCAGACTGGTTAGGTTTTACCACATTTCATAACTTAGCTAGTGGAGTTTTAGAAGAACTGCGACTGCATAGTGGCTATGCTTCTGAGTGGGGAGTCAATTTGCATTCTGTGGAACCAGGAGCCGCCACCCGTCGCTATACTGACTTTTTGTTAGCAACTGCTTGGGGTACAGATGTGGGTTTAACTGCTGCGGCGATGTCTCCGTGTATGCGTTTGTATGCTTTTTTGGGAGAACAATTAGCTGGTAACGGTATTCCTAATCATCAATATGCAGACTGGATTCATACTTACAGCAGCGTAGACTTTCAACCACTAACAAAACAATTAGAAAGTCTGGTTGACAATTATGCCACTACCAATCCTGTTGTGCATTCAACCTACCGTTATGCTATGTTTTGTGAGCGCGACTTTTTTCAGGCTGCGTGGATTTTGGAGTAGGTCTTACTCCAGTTCTTTCCTGTTTGAGTGCTTTCTTTTTGAGAGGATCATGGAAATTATATCCAGTAAAGGTATTGTATTGACTGATGAGTCCACTTAAAACAGCAAAATAAGTTTTGAGTTAAATACTGGTCGTCTAGCACCTGTGAATCTTTTACCTACTTCCAGGCTGGTACTAGAACTACGAAGTAGAACCCCATAGATTCACTTGATGACGGGGTTTTACACCTAAAGTTTTCGATAAAATACATAAAGCCGTGGTAGAAGCACGGGGTTTTACACCCAAGTTTTCGATAAAACAAAAAATTTATATGACCTCAGTTTCTCCTCACAAAAAAGCCAAAGCCTTAAAACCTACCAGCCGCCGCCCTGCTAAAGAACTCTGTAGCGAGTGTGGACTATGTGATACATATTATATTCACTATGTCAAGGATGCCTGTGCTTTTATTAATCAGCAAATAGGCGAACTTGAAGCAGAAACACATACGCGATCGCGGCATCTCGACAATCCCGATGAACTTTACTTTGGTGTTCACCAGGACATGATGGCCGCACGCAAACAGCAGCCCATTGAAGGCGCACAATGGACGGGTATTGTTAGCAGCATTGCCATTGAAATGCTCAATCGCGGCTTAGTTGAAGGTGTGGTTTGTGTGCAGAACACCAAAGAAGACCGCTTTCAACCCATGCCCATCATCGCCCGGACTCCAGAAGAAATATTAGCAGCGCGGGTAAATAAACCAACACTTTCCCCAAACCTTTCTGTATTAGAACAGATAGAAAAATCGGGGATGAAACGGCTGTTGGTAATTGGTGTTGGTTGCCAAATTCAGGCGCTACGAGCCGTTGAAAAACAACTTGGCTTAGAAAAGCTCTATATTTTAGGTACGCCCTGCGTAGATAATGTTAACCGTGCCGGACTGCAAAAATTCTTAGAAACCACCAGCCGATCGCCACAGACAGTTGTGCATTACGAATTCATGCAAGACTTCCGGGTTCACTTCAAACATGAGGATGGCTCATCAGAAACAGTGCCCTTCTTTGGCTTGAAGACCAACCAACTCAAAGATGTCTTTGCCCCATCCTGTATGAGTTGCTTTGATTATGTCAATTCCCTAGCCGATTTAGTTGTTGGCTACATGGGCGCACCCTTCGGCTGGCAATGGATTGTAGTTAGAAATGACACTGGTAAGGAAATGCTGGATTTGGTGAAAGACCAGTTAGACACCCAACCAGTTACGTCTAAAGGCAACCGCAAGGAAGCTGTACAGCAAAGTATTCCCGCTTATGATAAGGGTGTGACTCTCCCCATGTGGGCTGCAAAATTGATGGGTGTGGTCATTGAAAAAATCGGCCCCAAGGGTTTGGAATACGCACGGTTTTCGATTGATTCTCACTTTACTCGGAATTATTTGTATGTGAAGCGGAATCATCCAGAGAAATTAGAAGCGCACGTTCCAGAATATGCCAAACGTATTGTTGGGCAATATAAGTTACCAGAATAGAAGAGAATCTGGGGGATTGGGCATTGGGAATTGGGAATTGGGCA
>CAZZZY010000031.1:0-17804 GCA_964658545.1 uncultured Acetobacteraceae bacterium
GAATGGGGCATTGGGAATTGGGAAAACTCTTCACTACTCCCGACTTCCTTTGACCATATAAAAATATACGTAACTTATAGAACAGAACCCGAAGGGTAGAAACAATTAGGCATTTATACTTAAGTACATTAATGATCCTCTAGTTCGGGAACCCGTACTCAAGGAATTCTTGCCATTGGATGCCATTTTTCGGTAGATTAGCACTCAGGGGTTGAGAGTGCTAATCTCTGGAGAAAATAATTATGGCAGCTTTATCTTTAAGCGTTTCTACAGTTAAACCTTTGAGCGATCGCGTTTTCGTAAAAGTGAACGCCTCAGAGGAAAAGACCGCAGGTGGTCTGTATTTGCCCGATACCGCCAAGGAAAAGCCCCAGGTAGGGGAAGTAGTCGCCCTTGGCCCTGGCAAGCGTAACGACGACGGTAGCCGTCAGGAATTGGAAATTAAAGTCGGCGATAAGGTGCTGTACTCCAAGTACGCTGGCACTGACATCAAGCTCGGCACCGAAGAATATGTACTGCTTTCTGAAAAAGATATTTTAGCAGTCGTTATCTAATTGGGAGTAGGGAATAGGGAAATAGGAAGCAGGGAACAGGGAACAGGGGATGTCAAAAATAAAGACAATGCCCAATGCCCAAATTCAATAAAAAATTGACCTAATCCCTGGATTTAGACACCTATGGCAAAGCGCATTATCTACAACGAAAACGCCCGTCGCGCCTTAGAACGAGGCATTGACATCTTGGCTGAGGCTGTAGCTGTTACCCTTGGCCCCAAAGGTCGTAACGTAGTTCTAGAAAAGAAATTTGGCGCACCGCAAATTGTTAATGACGGTGTAACGATCGCCAAAGAAATCGAATTAGAAGACCATATTGAAAACACTGGCGTAGCTTTAATTCGTCAAGCTGCTTCTAAGACCAACGATGCTGCGGGCGATGGCACCACAACTGCTACCGTTTTAGCTCATGCGATCGTTAAAGAAGGCTTGCGGAACGTTGCAGCTGGTGCTAACGCGATTTCGCTGAAGCGCGGCATTGACAAAGCTACTGCCTTCCTCGTAGAGAAAATCAAAGAACACGCCCGTCCGGTGGAAGATTCCAAAGCCATTGCCCAAGTTGGTGCAATATCGGCGGGTAATGACGAAGAAGTTGGTCAGATGATTGCCCAAGCAATGGACAAGGTGGGCAAGGAAGGCGTAATTTCCCTAGAAGAAGGGAAATCTATGTTCACCGAGTTGGAAATCACCGAAGGGATGCGCTTTGACAAAGGCTATATCTCTCCCTATTTCGCAACCGACGCTGAACGGATGGAAGCGGTTTTTGATGAGCCTTTCCTACTGCTGACTGACAAGAAAATTGCTCTAGTGCAAGACCTTGTACCAGTGTTAGAGCAAGTAGCTCGTGCTGGTCGTCCTTTGGTAATTATCGCCGAAGATATTGAAAAAGAAGCTTTGGCAACCTTGGTGGTAAACCGTTTGCGCGGTGTACTCAACGTGGCTGCTGTTAAGGCTCCTGGCTTTGGCGATCGCCGCAAAGCACTACTAGAAGACATCGCTGTTTTAACTGGTGGTCAACTGATTACCGAAGATGCTGGTTTGAAACTAGATAACACCAAGCTGGATAGCCTGGGTAAAGCTCGCCGTGTCACCATTACCAAGGACAGCACCACAATTGTTGCCGAAGGTAACGAAGTTGCGGTTAAGGCTCGGGTCGAACAGATTCGCCGTCAAATCGATGAAACCGAATCTTCTTACGACAAAGAGAAATTACAAGAGCGTCTTGCTAAACTCTCTGGTGGTGTTGCTGTAGTGAAAGTGGGTGCAGCCACCGAAACCGAAATGAAAGACAAGAAACTGCGCCTAGAAGACGCTATCAACGCCACTAAAGCTGCTGTGGAAGAAGGTATCGTTCCTGGTGGTGGTACAACTCTGGCTCACCTTGCTCCTGAATTGGAAGTTTGGGCAAAGAGCAATCTTAAAGATGAAGAGTTGATTGGCGCTTTGATTGTCGTTCGCGCCTTACCTGCACCTCTGAAGCGGATTGCTGAAAACGCCGGTCAGAATGGTGCTGTGATCGCTGAACGCGTGAAAGAGAAAGAATTCAACGTTGGCTACAACGCTGCAACTAACGAATTCGTCGATTTGTTGGCTGCTGGTATTGTTGACCCTGCGAAAGTGACTCGTTCTGCTCTGCAAAACGCTGCTTCTATCGCTGGCATGGTGTTGACAACCGAATGTATTATAGTTGACAAGCCTGAACCAAAAGATGGCGCTCCTGCTGGCGCTGGTGCTGGCGGCGGCGGCGATTTTGATTACTAATACTCTGTAGTTACATAATTTGTAAAACAGCTGCTTTCTTTATGGAGGCAGCTGTTTTTTTGTGTCAGGAGAAGAGGAAGAGGGTGAGTTACGACAACGCTTGTAAATATTTAGCTGAACAGTACCCTGCTGATTTTGTGCGTTGGCTGCTTGGGGTAGAGGTGCAACAAATTGAAGTCTTAAAAACGGAACTGACGCTTGAACCAATTCGCGCGGATTCTGTGACATTTTTGCAAGCAGCTAACCAAATTTTGCACATTGAATTTCAAACTTTGGCGAAATCTAATCCGGCGCTTAATTTCCGAATGCTCGATTATTCTGTAAGATTGAAGCGTCAGTACCGTTGTCCTGTAGTGCAAGTACTAATCTTTTTGCAGGAAACTACTAACGCAATGGCTTTTACCGAAGAATATCGGGACAATACGACGATTCACCAATATCAGGTTGTTCGTCTTTGGGAGCAAGATTCAACACTATTTTTAGTTAATCCTGCCCTGTTACCTTTAGCAAGTTTGACGCGAACTGACTCGCCGCAAACTTTGTTGGCACAAGTGGCTGAACAAGTCGCTACAATTCCAGATAGGGAGGAGCGACAAAATATTGCCGGTTGTGTAGAAATTCTAGCGGGTTTGCGGTTTGACAAGGATTTGGTTCGGCAATTTTTGCGGGAGGATATTATGAAAGAGTCTGTAATTTATCAAGATATCGTTCAAAAGGAAGCGTTTAAATTGATTAGTCGTCTACTTAAACGGCGCTTTGGTCATATTGATGAATCATTAGTTGAGCAGATTCGGAATTTATCTGCTGAACAGTTAGAGGAGTTGGGAGAGGCGTTGTTGGATTTTTCGGAAGTTGCTGATTTGGCAGTTTGGATAGAGCAGCAGAAAGAAGAAAAATAAAATAGGTATTAAACTATGGCTTTAATGGTTCCCGAATCTATATCATCATCTGCTAGTCAAGGCGAACAAATTTTATATAAAATACTTCGTGAAAAATTGCCAGATGACTTTTTGGTTTGGTATAAGCAAGTCGTTGAGAGTAATTATATTGATTTCCTGATTATTGCACCTAATTTTGGACTATTGATAATTCAAGTTATCACTTGGTATCCATCGCAAATTAACGGTACTGATATTAACAAAATTAAATTACTTAATTCTCCAGAGAAAAATAAAAAAATAGAATCAAAAAATTCTCCGTCATACCTAGATATTCCTGGAAGACGAACCCGTAAGCGTTCTATAGAGATAAAGGAGGAACAGGATACTTTCTCGGTATGGACAAATCCATATCAAGAGTTGATAGATAAATTATTAGTTAAATTACAAAAATATCACATACTCACTCACCTTAATGGAGATAATCAACAGAAATTAGCATTCCCTTGTAACTATGGTCTATTTTTTTCTAATATTACCGCAGAGCAAGCACAGGCGAAAAATATTGATAAATTATTATCTCCATCACAAATTATATACCGTAATGAATTATTTTATATTCAGAGTATTAGTAGTGATGAATTAGTAAATAGATTAATAAAAATATTTACTAATACTTTTACTTTCCCTCGTCTCACCCATGAGCAAATTGACACTATAAAAGCTATTATTTTTCCAGAAATAGCTATTAAGCTTGTACCAGCATCTCTCCACACTATTCCTAATGGCATTGAATTAAAAAATGAAAGTTATGTATTTAAAACGTTAGATCATCGTCAAGAATGTATAGTTAGAGTAATTGGTGATGGACATAGAATAATCTATGGTGTAGCCGGATCAGGAAAAACTTTAATACTTCTATCTCATGCTAAATTGCTAGTTAAACAAAATCCTCATCAAAAAATATTAATTCTTTGTTTCAACAGAAGTCTTGCTGCTTCTCTCAAGTCTTTAATGTATGAATATTCAAATCAATACAATTCCACTAGCAAAATAGAGGTGTTTACATTTTATGGTTGGGTAAGTTCGCTTCTAAAAAAAATCCCAGCGCCTTTAGGTTTTACTACAGAATATTATGATGCGATTTTAGGTGAGATACTACTCAAACAACTTGAAAATACTCCGATAAAACATAAATATGATGCAGTTTTAGTTGATGAAGGACAAACATTTGATCCTATGTGGTTTAAATGTTGTCTGGCTGCGTTAAAAAACCCAGAACATGGCAATCTCATGATTGTGGCAGATGGTCGTCAATCCGTTTATAAACGTAAGAATTTTACTTGGAATTCTGTTGGAGTCAAAGCAGTTGGAAGGACAAGTAACAAAAAATTAAAACTTGACAAAAACTATAGAAATACTCAGGAAATATTAGCAGCAGGCTGGAGTTTATTTAGTAACGTTATTGATGAAGAAAATTTAGCATTCGATATTGTTAAGCCTACAGATGCTGTACGTCGT
Source organism: uncultured Acetobacteraceae bacterium (assembly GCA_964658545.1). Lineage (GTDB taxonomy): Bacteria > Cyanobacteriota > Cyanobacteriia > Cyanobacteriales > Nostocaceae > Nostoc. The sequence goes on from CAZZZY010000031.1 coordinate 4,715, forward strand.
GGTGTAAATCCAATTCTACATATTAAAACATCAGAGATTTATGAACTAGAATCTGTGATTAATGAAGTTAAAGATTTAGCAAAACTAGGTTATGCACTAAATGATGTTGCTATTTTATATAGAATGGCAGATGATCAAAAAAAGGCATTATTAAAATCTCTAATTCAAAAATTGCAAAATTTAGGAATTGAAACAGATTGGGTTAGTGAAAATAGAGAGTCTGAGAAAAAATATAATATTAAAAATTCTGGTATTAAAATTATTAATACGCTTGGTGCGTTGGGTTTAGAATTTAAAGTCGTTTTAATACTCTGGGTTCAAGACTGGGATTTTAGTATACCTCCACATTCAGAAAGTGATATTTTGACTTGTAGAAGACTCTATGTTGCTATGACTCGTGCCCAAGATGTACTATACGTTTTTGGTTCTGGAAACTCCAAGTTACTTCAACAATTGCAGTGCAGTGGGAATTTTACAGTTAAACAAGTATGAGCGTTCAGCTAGAATCAGAAAATTCTACTAGTTGACATGGCAAACTTAACTTAGTATCTGCTGATCGCCAAAATTTCACCCAGGTAATTTACAATCACCATACTGTAATTCCATTAATTTAATCGCTACATCACGAGCAATTTCTAAAGTTTCAGCAACAGTCCGTCCTTGAGCTACTAAACCTTGAAGCTCATCAGATGTTGCCAAATAAACGCCTTCAGGTAGTTTTTCAATGTGGATATTTAGCAATCTTTCCATTATTGTATGTAGATGTTACTATTTTGAGCGGTTTAATTCTTATCGTATCGTTTTTCTAAACTACAGCGATGTCTACGACGGGCTACGCCTACGCACTTCCACTTTTACATAAAAACCCATGAGCCAAATTAATCCTGAAACAACCCCCTTGCACACCTTAAACCCACTCAACCGATTTTCTGACAGAGCAGAGGATTATGTAAAATATCGACCAAGCTACCCCGCAGATGCAATTGATATTATCTTGGAAGGATTAGGTGAAAATTCACAACTCGTAGCAGCAGATATTGGTGCAGGTACAGGGATTGCTTCAAGACTTTTAGCTGAACGGGGAGTTAATGTCATAGCCATAGAACCAAATGCGGCGATGCGAGAAGCTGCTGAATCACATCCTTTGATAGAGTTTCGTGATGGAACAGCAGAATTTACCCAACTACCTGATAATTCAGTTGATTTAGTTGCTTGTTTTCAAGCTTTCCACTGGTTCAATCCCGAACCAACTTTATTGGAATTTCACCGCATTTTAAAACCATCAGCACGCTTGGCTGTAGTGTGGAATAACCGCGATCAAGAAGATACCTTAACTACAGAATATAGCCGAATAGTCCGCGAAGCATCTAACAATCACCCAGCAGAATCTCGAATGCAGGCGGTAGAGCCACTGTTAGTAACGCCCCATTTTATTAACATCCACGAATATAATTTCACTTATAGGCAACAGTTAGATTTAACTGGACTTATTGGACGAGCAATGAGTGCTTCTTACTTCCCGCGTGAAGGCTTGGGATATGAACAGCTTATTGATAGTTTTCAAGAATTATATCAGTACTTTCGTGATGAGAGTGGTTTTGTCTATATGGTCTATCGGACTAGCGTACACCTTGGTGAAGTTATTTAAAAATAAAAATGGGAATCATAAGAAGTAGGGTGCGTTAATTCACTCTCAATAAATATCAGGACTCACATGGCACAACCAAAATATGAAGGTTATTGCGAATGCATTCCTACCAAATTAGTCAGAGAAAAATTTGGAGATGTCAATGTTTATGCACAAAATGCTAAATCACTTTTAACAAAAGCTACTGGTTTTATTGGTGATTATGATTTTACTCTTAATCCTTACAGGGGATGTCAATACGGTTGTAGTTATTGCTATGCTGCTGCATTTAGTCCTAATGCTCAAATGCGCCAAGATTGGGGTAAATGGGTAATTTTTAAGGAAAATTCTGCTGAGATTTTAGCGAAAGAATTAAAAAAATGGTATGAAAAAAATCCCCAAACTCCTCCTAGTATATACATGAGTAGCGTTACCGATCCTTATCAACCACTTGAGTCTAAACATCAACTGACTCGTCGGTTGTTGGAGGTAATGCTAGATATGGGGATTGACGGTTATCCAACTCCAACTTTGGTGATTCAAACTCGTAGCCCAATTATTACTAGAGATATTGATTATTTACAACGATTTAAGCGATTGCGAATTAATATGAGCATTCCTACTGGGAGTGAATTAGTGAGAAAAGATTTTGAACCGCGATCGCCCAGTATTAAAGCCAGACTAAATGCTATCACTAAAATTAAACAAAGTATTGATTACTTCAAAGGTTTTCTTCCTAAAATTTCTATCACTATTACTCCTTTACTTCCTACTTTACCAACAGATGAAGATGCTTTTATTGACAAACTAGCGATCGCCGATAGGGTTGTAATTCAAGCTTTTCATGCAAGCCAGAGTCGTTCTCTCATCGCATCAACTCGCCAAGAAGCTGAAGAAATTAAGCAAAAATACGCTTGGTGGTACGAGGATGAGCAATTAAGCTATATGAAATTTAAGGAAAAGTTAGTTTCTCGCCTTGCAGGTGCAGAAATTATGGAAGGTAAAGAGGGATTTGGTTATGAATAATCTTATCATAAATTGGTGGCGAAGTCAGCAGTTAAAATTATCTTTAAAACGCGGGGATATCCGACGTGCAACGCAATTATTGCAAGAGATTCAAAAATCAGGTGCAAGATTCTCATGGTTAGAAAAACTATTTAGGGATAAACTTCAACTTGAACGTTATTCTCAAGAATACAAACGACAAACAGAAACTTTAAGTAAACAATTAACAGAAGCATCCCAGGAAAAAGATAATCTCATATTAATCCCAGATGAGGAATTTATTAAATATATCTATAAAGTTTTTAATTTAATAAAGCACGATGAATCTAAATTACAATCTACTGGTATTGATGAACGGATATTTGATGATTTTGAATCAAAACTAGTTGAATATCTCAAGGAAGAGTTTAATAAGATTCCTGAAAAACAGTTATTTATTAAGCTAGAAGATGCTCTTGAGGATATTAATAACTTAAAAATTGGACAAGACCCAGACTACCGTTTTAGTCTAACTCCTCATGTCTACTTTATGAAGTATTTTTTAGAAAATGTATATTGCATATATTTAGCTTGGTTTCTCATTTACCAGGATGCTTTATTACCAAGTAAGGTTAATATCCTTGATATTGCAGCAGGCCCAGGAACAGTTGCTTATGGTTTAGCTTTATTTCTCCAAAGTAGTAGCGGTTTTTTTCATATCCCGCAAATGCACATATCCTACTACTCTTTAGAAAAACAAGATGCTTTCCAGTTTCGTGGACTTCAGTTTTGGCGACGATACATAGAATCGCGTCTAACTACTGTGAATGCTTATTTCCGATTTGTTACTACTGATATTTTTAATTGTAAAACTCAATCGAATAATCTACCCAAAGACTTTTTCGACTTTATCGTAATTTCTCACTGCTTTTTTATAGATCCAGCGAAGAGGGTGGAAGCTAATAATACTTACAAACAAATATTTGCCACTAGCTTAAAAAATTCCGGTTATATCCTGCTAATTGTGCAAAATAAAAAGTTATTCCAAATTTATGATGTTCACCAAGTTGAAAACCAAGAACAGGAAAAAAATGTAGTGGATAAATTTCTAGCAGAATTGGGATTAGAGTTAGTTTGGTATAGGTATCTAACCTCAACAGGTTCAAGAACATCTTTGCCTGGTGCTGAATTTGCTAAGTTTGCTCAAGACAAATTACCAAAAAAACTGTATATGAGTCCAATGCTGCAACAGTATTTTGGTCAGAAGCATCAGTCAAACTATGCATTAGATGATTATGTAATCTTGGCGAAGAAATTATGATAAATTGCAAGTAAAGTACCAAAAACATAAGATATCTGAAATTTAATCTTAAATTTATAAATGACCTGCAATTCACAAATAGCAGAAGGTTGGCATGGCAAACTTAATTTAGTCTATGCCGATCGCCAGGACACAACCCAGTTAATTTACAATCACCAACAAGCGCCCCTCAAGGTACAACGTCCATTTTATCCAGAAGGGAAAAAAGTTTGTCATAGCGTCATTTTACATACAGCTGGGGGAGTCGTGGGAGGCGATCGCTTATCCTCTAACATCCACCTCCAACCCCAAGCCCAAGCCTTAATCACTACAGCAGCTGCAAGCAAGATATACCGCAGCAATGGCTTACAAGCTAGACAAACCATCCAGATGCAAGTTGACGCTGGTGCTTGCTTAGAATGGTTGCCGCAAGAGACAATTTTATTTAACGACGCGATTTATCGGCAGGATTTACGGGTAGAATTAGCAACCGGGGCCAGTTGGTTAGGCTGGGAAATTACCCGATTTGGTCGCAGTGCTAGGGGAGAAAAATTTTATCTCGGAGAATGGCGATCGCACACGGAAATTTGGCAACAAGATGTCCCTTTATGGATTGATCGGCAATGGTTACGGGGTAGCGAAGACATTTTCCACAGTCCCCACGGTTTGGCTGGAAAACCAATCGTAGGTAGTCTAGTTTGGGTTGGTAGTGCAGTTTCAGCAGAGATTATCGAAAAAACGCGAAATTTGTGGCATGGGGAAGGAGAAGCGGGTGTTAGCCGATTACAACATGGATTATTGTGTCGATATCGCGGTACTTCTACATCTGAGGTGAGAAACTGGTTTACTGATGTTTGGCAGTTGCTGCGAGTTTGTTTTTTGAATCGTGGTAATTGTATACCAAGAGTTTGGCAGGTTTAAACGTAGACGCGTAGAGGCTTGCCGCAGGCTACCGCAGAGGCAAGGCAGCGCGGTCTTGGGGGTTTCCCCCATGAGCGACTGCCGCGCAGAGAACACAGAGAGAGGAGATAGGAATGCAACTTACGCCGCAGGAAAAAGATAAGTTATTGATTTTCACTGCTGCTTTATTAGCAGAAAGACGTAAAGGAAGAGGTTTAAAACTGAATTATCCTGAAGCTGTTGCTTATATTTCTGCTGCTATTTTAGAAGGGGCGAGAGATGGGCAAACTGTAGCTGAATTGATGAGTTATGGTACTACTCTATTAACGCGGGATGATGTCATGGAAGGGATATCAGAAATGGTACATGATGTGCAAGTGGAAGCAACTTTTCCTGATGGTACAAAGTTAGTGACAGTACATAATCCAATTCGTTAATGAAAAAGAACTTAATATAGTAAAAATAGAGATAAGGCAAATAGAGGTAACGAAATGGTATCACCATACCGATTAACATCAGTCAAAATTCAGGGTTATCGACCTTTTAGAAATTTTGAAGCGCCATTACAACCATTAGAAATTATTGTTGGTGCTAATGGTGCTGGAAAATCTAGTTTGTTTGAATTTCTGAGATTTTTACGAGAAAGTTTATCTCAAGATATCCCAGCAGAAATAGTTCCTGATTCTATTGGTCAACAGATTTTTCATATTCCAGGCCCAGCTAAGTTTCAATGGGATATAGAAATTGATACAGGTCGTCCAGTTGGGATTAGATATTTAGGGGAACTCATGGGGCCTGTTGGTCGAACTCAAGTTTCTTATGAACGTGTAGAATCATCTAAACCTTTTAGTGAGAAATACACTAATCCATATATATATATGGATATTAAAGGTAATAAAGGTGTTGTTCAAGACCCTGACACCAAAAAATTTGCACAGCAAGAGATTGCGCTAAAGCGGCCTAATCAGCTTGCTTTAAGTGTAATGACAAATCCATCACTTGAGGATTTATATAACTTACGTGAATATATTCGTGATTGGAAGTTTTATAGTTCTTTTAATATAGCAAATCAGAAAATTCGCAAATCAGTTCTGATTGAGCAAGAACCTGTTTTACGTGAAGATGCAGGCAATTTAAGTTCAATTTTGCATTATTTATCTACTGAACATGAATCAGCATTTTATGAACTACAACAACACTTGCGTTCTGTAATTCCTGGGTTTAAAAAATTGACAGTAAAAGCTTATGGTGGTCCAGGAGAAGTAATAGCTTTTTGGCAAGAATCAGGAATTGATCAAGACCTTAGCCTTGCTGATTTATCAGATGGTATTCTACGCCTAATTTGTTGGATTTGTCTTTGTGTGCAGCCAAATCCACCTTCTTTAATTTGTATCGACGAACCAGATCAAGGCGTTCATCCTCGAACCCTTCCTGTTCTTGCTGGTTTATTTGAAAAAGCTTCTGAACGCACCCAAATTTTCTTGGCTACTCATGCTTCTTACTTCCTCACTCAATTTGACATATCTCAAATTGCTGTACTCAGAAAAGAAAATGGGGAAGCAAAGTTTATTAAACCTGGAAATTCTCAAGTTTTAATAGATATGCTTGATGATTTTGGCTCAGATGAAATAGAACAGTTACACCGTAGTGATCAATTGGAGCGGCTGCCATGAGAGTTTTGATTTATGTAGAAGGTCCATCTGATAAGTTAGCAATGGAAGCATTATTAGCAAGTTTAATTTATGATAAATCTCAACAAGGTATCAGCATTAAATTTTTTTCTGTTAAAGGAACTGATAATAGTAAAGGAGGGGATGCTAAAAAAGACTTAGTGACAAAGACTCCAATAGCAGCAATCGATATTATCTGCAATCCGCCAGATTCAATAGTAGTAGTCATGCCAGACCTGTATCCCAAAAACAAGGGTTTTGAACATGAAACAGTTCAAGAGCTAGAAAATGGTATTCTAAATAATTTTAATCAAGCACTACAGTCTAAGGGAATTAATGATAATCGTTTAAGAGAACGTTTTAAAGTTTTTTGCTTTAAACATGATTTAGAAGCCTTAATTTTAGCTGCTGAATTGCAATTAATAAGCGTACTTGGTGTTAATTCTCTGACTGTAACATGGACAAGACCAGTTGAAGATCAAAATCATAATGTTCCACCTAAAAACATTGTAGAGGGAATTTTTATAAAATGTGGCAAAAAATATAAAGGTACTGTAGATGCACCAAGAATATTAGGAAATGCTAGATATCAAGATATTGCAGAACAATGTCCTCAAGGTTTTGGGCTTTTTGTCGATTTCTTAGAAAATATTTAAATTGGGAAAAATAAATTATGATTCCTGGGGAAATTATCACACCAACAGGTGAAATTGAACTAAATGTTGGTCGTCCAACTATAAAATTGCAAGTGTCAAATACAGGCGATCGCCCCATACAAGTCGGTTCCCACTATCACTTTTATGAAGTCAACACCGCCTTAAACTTTGACAGAGAACAAGCGCGAGGAATGCGCCTCGATATCCCCCCTGGAACCGCAGTTCGCTTTGAACCAGGCGACGAAAAACAAATAACTCTAATCCCTCTCGTTGGTACTCGCCAAGTCTACGGCTTCAACGCCAAAATTAACGGAAACCTCTAAAAACCTCCGCGTACCTCCGCGCTTCCCTCTGCGTCCCTCTGCGTTTAAAAAAGTTATTGAATAGGTTTAATTTCAAACTCTAATTTGGAACGGTAAAAACAAACATCGAATTCTAAGAAAAAATTTGTTTGTCCAAGAATTAAAGGAGCGTTAAGACTGCTTACCCATGCAAATACTAACTGGACAGGTGGAAAACTGGTAATTTCAGCCCTTGCGAAAAATGGTATAGCAGGTTGATTGCTAAGATTTCCTGCCAATTGAATAATAGCTTTACGCTCATCCCAAATCCCACCCAACTGAAGCCCTAGTTCATAGGGCATAACATTGACAGTAGCACCGCTATCAACTAAACCATTTGCTTCTATGCTGTGATTTTTTCGATTTAAAACTAGGGGAATTCTGGGTAAACTATCAAATTCGTTTTGAGTGGAACTTGTAGTGGAATAATTGAACCGCATACAGCTTAATGACTGTAATCCTGTGATTTGAGTTCTTCCATCATGACTGCACCAGCCCCAAAGCTATTATAAGGAGTAGGTAAATCGTAGGTTTTGAAGGGTTCCAATGGAGAAATATCCTCGACTGTATCTAAATCTTCGGCAAGGATGCGAATTAACTTGAGCTTTTCTGATGGAGAAAGCTTTCGAGCTATGGAAATTACATCTGCTAGGGTCATTTTGTCTATATCTCCAAGAATGCTCATTCATAGCATAAACCTAAATTATTCGAGTTGTGGAGAAAATGCGAGTCACGACGAAACTGGCTGATTTTAAATATGAAATTTCACGCAAAAGTTTAAAGACGCAGAGTGATTATCAGCGCCTTTACATCCATACTCCGCGAACCTCTGCGCTTACCTTTGCGCCCCTTTGCGTTTAAACTCGATTTAAACCTCGATTACTAAAAATGCATTATGCCTTACAGAATGGATCGCCGCGCCTACGCCGAAACTTATGGCCCCACAGTAGGCGATCGCATCCGACTTGCAGACACAGAATTATTTATTGAAGTTGAACAAGACTTCACCACCTACGGCGATGAAGTAAAATTCGGCGGCGGTAAAGTTATCCGCGACGGGATGGGACAATCCCCCATTTCTAACGCCGATGGTGCTGTGGATTTAGTCATTACCAATGCCTTAATTCTCGATTGGTGGGGTATTGTCAAAGCGGATATCGGCATTAAAGATGGCAAGATTTTCAAAATTGGTAAAGCCGGAAATCCTTACATTCAAAACAATGTAGATATTATTATCGGCCCCGGAACGGAAGCCTTAGCGGGGGAAGGCATGATTCTCACTGCTGGCGGTATTGATGCCCATATTCATTTTATTTGTCCCCAACAGATTGAAGTGGCGATCGCTTCTGGTATTACTACTATGATTGGCGGCGGTACTGGCCCAGCTACAGGTACAAATGCCACCACCTGCACCCCCGGCCCTTGGAATATTTACCGAATGTTGCAAGCCGCTGATGCTTTCCCCGTCAACTTAGGATTTTTGGGTAAGGGTAACGCCAGCCAACCCCAAGGACTTGTAGAACAAGTAGCCGCCGGTGCAATGGGGTTAAAGCTGCATGAAGACTGGGGAACCACACCCGCAGCAATTGATACTTGCCTCAGTGTTGCCGATGATTATGATGTGCAAGTAGCGATTCATACCGATACCCTGAATGAAGCCGGATTTGTGGAAGATACGATCGCAGCTTTCAAGAATCGTGTTATCCACACCTACCACACCGAAGGCGCAGGTGGGGGACACGCACCAGATATTATCAAAGTTTGCGGCCAAGTCAACGTTTTACCATCTTCCACCAACCCTACACGCCCTTACACCCTCAACACCTTAGATGAACATCTGGATATGTTGATGGTATGTCATCACCTCGATCCAGCGATCGCTGAAGATGTCGCTTTTGCCGAATCTCGTATCCGCCGAGAAACCATTGCCGCCGAAGACATTTTGCACGACTTAGGCGCATTTAGCATGATTTCTTCCGACTCCCAAGCAATGGGAAGGGTAGGCGAAGTGATAATTCGCACCTGGCAGACATCTCACAAAATGAAGGTGCAACGGGGAACTCTTAACCCACAAGGGGCAGAGCAAAAAGCAGACAATTTTCGGGCAAAAAGATATGTTGCTAAGTATACAATTAATCCGGCGATCGCTCACGGAATTGCTCAATATGTAGGTTCAGTGGAAGAGGGAAAATTAGCAGATTTATGTTTGTGGCGTCCTGCGTTTTTTGGCGTGAAGCCAGAAATAGTCATTAAAGGCGGAATGATTGCATGGGCGCAAATGGGCGATGCTAACGCCAGTATTCCCACACCGCAACCAGTGTATATGCGCCCGATGTTTGGTAGTTTTGCAGGGGCGCGTCATGCCACATCATTAACTTTTGTTTCCCAAGCAGCTTTAGAGAACGAAATTCCCAGCCAGCTAGGTTTACAAAAGGCAGCCGTTGCAGTTTCTGGAACACGCCAATTGAGTAAGCGGGATATGAAGCTGAATGATGCACTACCCCACATTGAAGTAGATGCAGAAACATATCAAGTTAGGGCTGATGGTGAGTTACTGATTTGTGAACCTGCGACAGTTTTACCAATGGCACAGAGGTACTTTTTGTTTTAATTCATGACCGAGCAACTTACTGATTACGATAGTCCTTGGAAAGAAGTTATTGAGCTATATTTTCCCCGCTTTCTGGAATTCTTTTTCACCCAAGCTTATGCCGAAATCGACTGGACGCGACCTTATGAATTTCTGGATACAGAACTTCAACAGCTAGAACCGGATGCAGAAATTGGGCGGCGTTTGGTCGATAAAGTCGCAAAAGTTTGGCTACTGGATGGAGAGGAAGCTTGGGTATTGGTTCATGTGGAAATCCAAGGGCAATATGACAGCCAATTTGCCGAACGGATGTACACATATAATTACCGTTTGTTTGACCGCCATAAAAAGCGAGTCATTAGTTTAGCAGTTTTAGCAGAAGTTACGAGGAGGCAAATAGAATGCGGTACGTAACAAGTATTGAGCGATTGGCAAAGCAAGAAGGGGTTGAAGAAGGTATTCTCCAAAATGCCAGAGAAAGTATAATTGCAGTTTTAGAAACACGGTTTGGAGAAGTCCCAAGTTCTATTGCCGAGGTTGTTAATAAAATTAACGATCCATCTATACTGAAAACTCTGCTCAAAAGTGCGATCGCAATTCCTTCTACACCAGAATTTCAGCAAGTTTTGGATAATCTTGCTTCTGGGAAATAAACGTAAGCATTGAGCAGCTTTTTACCAGATATTGGTCTTAAAAATGACAGCAAAGTTGCCCCGCTCAATTTTCTATCTTGGAGTTACGATCAAATAGTAAAACGTTGTATCTGATATAGAAAATCATGCTACCTCTTAAGAAAAAAATTGTGACTGATGAAGCTATGCGTCCGGTAGCAGTGTTAATTGATTATCAGGACTGGCAGCAAATTGAGAAGATATTAGAAGCTCATCAATCACAACAAAAACAGCAGTTTAATTTAAACCAGTATGCAGGTGTAATTCAACTAACTCAAGATCCTTTGGAATATCAGCAGCAAATTAGGGATGAGTGGTGTTAACACAACCTTTATTTTTGTTAGATACAAATATAGTCTTGTATTTTTTGGGTGGCCCTTTGGTAAACCCACTACCATCAGGACAATATTTTATTTCAGTAATTACTGAGATTGAATTACTCTCTTATCCGAGTCTCAGTTTAGAATAAAAAACACAAATTATTGATTTTGAGTTTAATCTTTTGTTTAGAGCGTAAGCATTAGCACTTTTTAAAAGCTAAAATCAAAGTGCAGCATTCTATATTCAACTCATGATGACTCCGAAATTAATGATTGAACCTTCATACTGGTTGGAAACAGGAATCAAACTAAACAAAGTAAATAATCTTAATCTTTTTAAGTTTACCGAGGAGCTGCAAGAGCGTTCAGATGATCTGCTAGAACGAAGCAAATCTGGATTAATCACGCCAGAAGAAAAAGCTGAGTTAGATGGTATATCTGAGTTGGCGCAGATTTTTACCTACGCTAATTCCGTTTTAGCGGCTGAATCAACATGGTTTCCAACTCCATCCGAGAAATCGTCGGTAAAAGAGCAAAATACCTCTGCGAATATTGTCACTCCCCAGAATTCGTAAATACTGATCGTTTTACGGTCGATCATCTAATTCCACAGTCTTTAGGTGGCTCGGATGAACTGGAAAATTTAGCTTTATCTTGCCGTCGTTGCAATGAACGTCGCTATAATTTTACATCAGGAATTGACCCGAAAACTCAAGAGGAAGTCCCTTTATTTAATCCTCGTAAACAACAATGGTCAGAACATTTTATCTGGACTTTAGATGGGACAAAAATTGTCGGAATAACTCTAACAGGTCGGGCAACGTGTAATCGGCTTGATATGAATGATGAACGTCATGGTAATGGGTTCATTCAGAAATCTCGGCGGCTTTGGGTGCAACTTGGTTGGCATCCTCATCAGGAAGATCCGCGTGAAAAAAATGATAATTAATTTAACTTAAATTAATACTCAATAGGTGCAAATTGTCTCAAAAAGTGCGATCGCTTGTTTGATGGTGAGAGTGCGATGTCTACGACGGGCTTCTCTGCGAGAGGCTACGCCAACGCCTACGCAATTCCTTCCACAGCAGAATTCCAGCAGCTATTAGATAATCTCATGTCTGGAGAATGAGCGATCGCTTGTTTGATGGTGAGAGTGCGATCGCTATCTTTAGATATCTCACTCTTGAACCTGTTCAAATATAAATTTGCTTTCAAAAGGCCCGCCGCGACCTCTTACTACTTTGACAAGAACAGGTTCTTGTTGGCGATCGCCTTTCTCATCAAAATTCAGTGGATGTCCTGAAGTTTCGCTCGATAAAAGATTAACAAAATGTAGGTTTTTCAAGACAGTTTGACGCGAGGGATTTTCGCCAGACATAGATATAGCTTTGATAAAAGCCTGAGTTGCATCATAAGCGGCAGCTGTGCGCCAGCTAATCTGTCCTCCCCATTTTTGGCTGGCTTTATCTGCAAATTCTTTTGAGTTTTGTTCTCCTGCAAACCAATCTACAGATAGAACCAAACCTTCAACTGCTTCTCCACCTGATGTCAAAATCTCTGGATTGTACAAAGCATTTCCTCCTAGCAGAGGCAATTTTTGGTTTCCCTGACTGCGGGCAATTTCAAGTGCCAGAGAAATTAACTCTGTATTCGGAAACAGAACAACTGCATCTGCTTTATCTTGTTGCTTAATTTTTAAAATTTCGGCAGATGTATTCAGTGAAGCATCAGTCAAATCCTTAGTGGGTATAACTTCTCCACCCTTCTTTTTAAAGACATTTTCAAAGTCTTTCTTTACGTCATCACTATAAATATCACCAGGATTGTTGAAAATAGCTACTTTTTTATAGCCCTGATTGCTAGCATAATCTGCTAACTTCTCAGCACTTATTTGGTCAGAAAGCACTGTTCTAAAAAATACTTTATTCTTCAGTAACTTACTTGTACTTCCTGGAGATATCATTGCCATACCAGCCTTTTCATACTGAGGTAGCGCAGCTTGACTATTTGTACTAGTATAGTGTCCAATAA
>CAZZZY010000032.1:0-17714 GCA_964658545.1 uncultured Acetobacteraceae bacterium
CCCAATGCCCCATGCCCCATGCCCACTTTTAAGAAGAAACAGCTTTCAAATGTGAAATATGAGATACGTAATTCGAGTGAATAACCCGATTACGCCCAGCATTTTTAGCCTGTAATAGACATTGATCGGCACGATTCAGCAGACTCTCTCCTTGCTCATCATCCTCAGCTTGCAGACAGGCTGTGCCCAGACTAATAGTGATATTAATTGTCAGTTTATTACTGAGTGCAAATGGTTCGTCGCTGACTACCCGATTGAGACGACGGGCTACTAATAGTGCTTCCTCATCATTAGTGTTAGCCAAAAGAATCACAAATTCTTCGCCACCATAGCGGAATGCTGTGTCTTGACAACGCAGATTGTGTCGCAGACGCTGACATAATACTTGCAAAATGCGATCGCCGGCTAAATGCCCGTGAGTATCGTTAACTTTCTTGAAATGATCTACATCCAGAATAATCAAACTCAGGGAAGTTTTTTGAGTCCTAGCTCTTTTAATTTGCCGGGGTAAGTCCCATTCTAAAGCACGACGATTATTTAATTCTGTCAACGAATCGGCTAAGGCGATCGCTGATAACATATCATTTGTCCGAATCAAATCTCGGTATTTTTGTGCTTTCCGCAAGCCAACAGTCAATTGAGCAAGTATTAATCCATGATTAGCAGTCAACTCTGCCAACCTATGGTTTGTTTTTTCATCAATCAGATGCCAAATATAAGCATCGGCTCCTTGCTTTAGAGCCGCAGCACTCATTTCTAATTCCCTCTGCCAACCCTTATTTCTATCAGTAAGCTGCTGGGAACGATCCTCGAAAAGAATACAGTATATCCAGGATAGTTTTGTCTGGTCTTTCAACCAATTGCACAGTTCCATACTGCCAGCTAGACTAGCCTGCACAAGTATTATATCGGGGGGTGTTGTTTTTATCTGCGACAATGCTTGATTCAGATTGTCCATCACTTCTACACTAAAAGCAGTGGCATAACGGATCTGATCTGGAAGTGTGGCGATAAAATTATTTTTTCCAAAGATCAGAAGAGAAATATTCATTGCTTTATTTTTATCCTATTTAAATTTTAAAGTGTTCAATTTGATTAACTTGCTGCTATCGTTGTCTAATACTAGATATGATCTTTTAGGCCGATTTATATTTATTGATATATGATTTTTTGAACACATAATCTACAATAATTTTCCAAGGATCATCCCTTTTAAGACCTTATATTTACTACTACCGTTTCTGAAATACCCACTTCTGACAACTAATGTCTTCTTTACAGTATGTTTTTCAAACAGTAAAAATACTGAATATTATTTAAATGTATACAAATTACCGCCGTGCTTTCTTAAGTGCTGTTTTCATGATGAAATTGCCAAAATCAATAACTTGCAATAACCGTCACATTGTACAAAAAAATTCTTTTTATGGAGAAAAATGAAAAAATTATAAAGTTTTGTAATTGCCCGATCAGAAGCAAAATTTTATCATGGCATTAGAAATGTTATTTACCCTAGAAAATTTCCCCGTTTCTCTTTAATAGCTAGGCTTCTATCAAGTATTAAGATAGGAGCTTAATTATAAAAAAATGTGAATTAAATAGAGAGTAAAACTCTCTCCTGATAAGGAGATCAGCTTTATAGTACTAAAATATCCTCTAATTACAGGTCGAATTTATAGGGTAAAAAATCCCCAATTTAAGTGAGGTTTTAAACTTGGGTTAACAATGTGTTAGCACGAGAAATAAAATGTCTATACCTATATGCTTTATCTGTGTTTGTTTACTTAATTCACATCTTTTTTTAAAATTGGTTGCAACATCATAAATCTAGAAAACAAAGCTAAGTAGGCGAGAAAAAATCAAGGTATGTTAAGGAATGTAAATTAAATTGGAATTAGCTCGTAGTGCAGGCTACGCCTACGCACATCCTGCCAAAATTTAGATAATGCTCTAAAAGCATCCTCAAGACTGCATATAGCTCATTAAGTAGCACAATTTGCTGGCGGTAATATAAAACAAAATGCAAGAATATATAAAGCTATTTATGAAAATACACTTACCTAGTGCCGCTAGGCCCAAGTCTAAAGTCTCAAGTTAAAAACCCATGTCTTCAAATCCCCAGTCCCTAAGTGGTAACGACATTCGCAACATATTCCTCGACTTCTTTGCCCAACGAGGACACCAAATTCTCCCAAGTGCCTCCCTCGTGCCAGAAGATCCAACCGTGCTGCTGACGATCGCGGGGATGCTACCATTTAAGCCGATATTCTTGGGGCAGCGCACACCAGAATTTAAGCGGGCTACGACTTCGCAAAAGTGTATCCGTACCAACGACATCGAAAATGTCGGACGCACTAAACGGCATCATACGTTTTTTGAGATGCTGGGTAATTTCAGCTTTGGTGATTATTTTAAAGAACAAGCGATCGCTTGGGGTTGGGAAATCTCTACACAAGTCTTTGGCTTTTCCCCCCAAAATCTGGTTGTCAGCGTTTTTGAAGATGATGATGAAGCTTTTGGTATCTGGCGCGATCAAATCGGTGTGTCGGTAGCCAGAATTAAACGCTTGGGCGAAGATGATAACTTTTGGGTATCTGGCCCCACTGGGCCTTGTGGCCCTTGTTCAGAAATATATTACGACTTCCACCCAGAACGCGGTGACGAAAATATCGATTTAGAAGACGATTCCCGGTTTATCGAGTTTTACAACCTCGTGTTCATGCAATATAACCGGGATGCATCAGGTAATTTAACGCCACTGCAAAACAAGAACATTGACACCGGCATGGGTTTGGAGAGAATGGCGCAAATCCTGCAAAAAGTGCCGAATAACTATGAAACTGACCTGATTTTTCCAATTATCCAAACAGCCGCCCAAATTGCTGGTATTGATTATCACAGCAGCGATGAAAAAACCAAAGTCTCTCTAAAAGTTATTGGCGATCACGTTCGTTCTGTTGTCCACATGATCGCTGATGAAATTCGCGCCTCCAACGTCGGAAGGGGTTATGTGCTGCGACGATTAATTCGGCGCGTGGTGCGTCATGGGCGATTAATTGGGATTTCTGGCGAATTTACTACCCAAGTTGCCGAAACTGCGATCGCTCTTTCCGAATCAGCTTACCCCAATGTGCGCCAACGGGAAGCAGCAATTAAAGCTGAACTGCAACGGGAAGAATCCAATTTCCTTAGAACTCTGGATAGGGGCGAAAAACTCCTAGAAGAAATCATCCAAGAGGTGAAACAACAAGGAAACACTCAAATTAGTGGCGAAAGTGCATTTACCCTCTATGATACCCACGGTTTTCCCCTCGAACTTACTCAAGAAATTGCTGAGGAAAACAACCTGACTGTTGATGTTGAAGGATTTCAGAAAGAAATGGAAATCCAACAACAAGGAAGTAGAGGCGCACATGAAACCATCGATTTAACTGTGCAAGGTTCCCTCGACAAATTAGCAGAACACGTCCAAGTCACCGAATTTTTAGGCTATACCCAACCAACGGTGACGGCAAAAGTCGAAGCGATTTTGGTAGAAGGTGTTTCCCAAGAGGAAGCAGAAGCAGGGACACAGGTGCAAATTATTCTTGACAAAACACCATTTTATGCTGAATCTGGAGGACAAATCGGCGATCGCGGTTATATCTCTGGTGATGGTATCGTAGTTCGCGTTGAAGATGTTAAAAAAGAATCTGATTTCTTTGTTCACTTTGGACGTATCGAACGCGGTACACTGCGCGTAGGCGATCGCGTCACGGCCCAAATCGATCCGGCTTGTCGCCGTCGCGCCCAAGCTAACCATACCGCAACGCATCTGTTACAAGCGGCATTGAAAAAAATTGTTGATGATGGCATATCTCAAGCAGGTTCCCTAGTTTCCTTTGACAGGCTGCGCTTTGACTTCAACTGTCCCCGCGCATTGACAGCAGAGGAAGTGCAACAAATTGAAGAACTGGTAAACACTTGGATTGCTGAAGCCCACGCTGCAAAGGTGGAAGTATTACCTTTAGTAGAGGCGAAAGCTAGGGGTGCTGTTGCTATGTTCGGCGAAAAATACGGCGACGAAGTGCGGGTAATTGACTTCCCCAACGTCTCAATGGAATTGTGCGGTGGAACCCACGTCAGTAACACTGCTGAAATTGGCGTGTTCAAGATTATCTCCGAAGCTGGCGTGGCTTCTGGAGTGCGGCGCATTGAAGCTGTTTCAGGACCAGCAATCCTAGATTATCTCAATCTTCGGGATAAAGTAGTTAAAGATTTGAGCGATCGCTTTAAAGTTAAACCCGAAGAATTACCAGACAGAATTACAAGTCTGCAAAGTGAACTCAGAACTAGCCAAAAGGAATTGGAAACCTTGAAGGTACAGTTAGCGATCGCTAAATCTGACAGCTTGCTGCAAACAGCCGAAACTGTAGGCGATCATAAAATTATCGTCGCTCAATTAGAAGATGTTGATCCAGAATCATTGAAAACCGCAGCCGAACGCCTGCTACAAAAAATCGGTAACGGTGCAGTAGTGCTGGGTTCTGTTCCCGAAGCCGATAAAGTTAGCATAGTTGCAGCTTTTAGTCCAGAAGTCAATAAAAAAGGTTTGCAAGCTGGTAAATTTGTCGGTGCGATCGCGAAAATCTGTGGTGGCGGCGGCGGTGGAAGACCAAACTTAGCCCAAGCCGGCGGACGCGATGCGAGTAAATTACCAGATGCGTTGGGACAAGCAGAAAGTGAGTTAAAGTCGGCGTTGGGTTAAAACTCTTTACTCTTTGTCAACGTCAATTTTTTAAGGAACCGCAGAGGGCACAGAGAAAAAAATATCCTAAAACAGACGTAAAAATCCCCTCTCTGTGTTCTTTGCGCCTCTGTCGTTCGTTGATTTGCTTAAACCCAAATGTCACCTAAACCATCTCAAACTCTAATTGATGACTCTTAAGAAAATCATGAGTGAAATGATCCCCCACATTCGTATCAGCTAATTCCAAATTATAAAAATCCACAGCTTCATGATCAAAATGGGGCCCTGCGTGCCAAGTCCCCTCATGTAGCTTGATAAAACAATTCCCCGGAATGCGGAAAGCAGCAATCTCTTCTAATGCTGGTTCATTCACATCATTATGAGGAGGACAAACTGCAATTAACCAATCTTTCCCTTCCAAAGAACCCAGACATTGAGTGCATTGCACATGGCGAGTAATTTTGTGAAACTTTCGCCCTCTCTTCTCCAACCGCATAACATAAAATCGTGGAATCCCATTTTGCAAGTTTAACTGGGCATCTTCCCCATCGTCAGCTTTGCCATCAAGACTTGCAAAAATTACCTGTCCATAAGTCCGAAAGTTTTCAGAACTCACCCATTGCGCTTGCAATTGTTGCACTGTCTTTGATGTGCCCATATCAAATCTTTGAGAGAGATTACTGGAGTTTATTTTCCCCCAAAATGACTGAATTTTATACAGCCATTATGGTGAATTTCTCAGTTTAAATGCCCTAAAGTTTGGAAAAATAACCTTAGCTAGCTAGATAACTACGTACTTGTTCCTTTTGTCGTCGGAGGAGACTGAGAGCTTTTTGCTCAATCTGACGTACCCGTTCTCGACTAATACCCATGCGATCGCCAATTTGTGCTAAAGAAAGTTCATAGCCATCAGTCAGACCAAAGCGCAGGGTTAATATTTCTCGCTGTTGGGGAGACAGCTTTGCCAACAAGTCGTGTAAATCTTGGTGGAGAGATTCTTCAACAGCATAGTCTTCAGGAGAAGGGCCGTCATCCTCTAGTATGTCTTGCAATTCTGTATCTTGTTGTTCACCAACTCGCGCCTCTAGCGAGAAAGGTTGACGGGCCAAGTACAAACACTCTCGAACTTGGCTAGGTGTTAAAGATAACGCATTCGCAATTTCAGCAGTAGTGGGAACGCGACCTAGCTGTTGAGATAATTCTCGCTGTACCCGTTTAATTTTGTTCAGTTTCTCAAAAACATGGATCGGTAAACGAATCGTCCGTCCTTGTTGAGCGATCGCTCGCGTGATTCCTTGGCGAATCCACCAGTAAGCGTAGGTAGAAAACTTATAACCAAGAGCAGGATCAAATTTATCCACCCCTCGCTCTAAACCCAAAGTCCCTTCTTGAATTAGATCCATAAATTCCAGATTGCGGTGCTGGTATTTCTTCGCCACTGCTACCACCAACCGGAGATTAGCCTGAATCATTTTCTGCTTGGCTTGGTGTCCTTGACTTAGCTGCTGCTCTAGCATCTCAACACCTAACTCCGCCTGATCTGCCCATTCTTGCAGCGTGGGTTCGTGGTCTAATTTCACAGCCAATTCTTCCTTAGCAGCTAATAAATTCATCATCAGCTGCACTTGTTGGGCAAAAATAACCTCTTGTTCGCGAGTCAACAAATCTACACGCCCGATCTCTTGCAGATAACTACGTACAATATCATCTGTAGCTCGAGGTTTTTTATCTGCGGCTAAACTTTTTCTCTTCGTTTTTTGAACTTCGGTAGGTGGAGATGTTAAGTTGCTCATGGTTATTTGCTCCTCTGTAACCTCATCAATTTATTGGTATCAAGTCTAGATATTCAGACCCATAGCCATTTCACACTGCTAATTAATCAATTTGCAATACTGATGAATTCTGGTCTATGATACATCACAAGTCAATTGTTGGAGATAATAAACCCAAAATCAACCCACCCCCTAATACTAACATTATCACCAGTCACAAATCAATTGCCTAAAGTATTATCACCATATCTTTTGAAGTAATTGCACTCGGTTATTATTGAAAATATTTTCAACCACAATTATTTTTCATTCAATTATCCGATCCAGTTAATGGAAAAAAATGAAAAGTTGATCGAGCAACGGTTTCATTCCCAAAAGATAACTCAATAACAGCAAATGTCAACATAATTCAGAATTATTAAATCACGGAGCTTTGATTTTTTTACAGCCTGATTATACTTGTATGTAATTCTAATTAAGTAGAATTAATTAAATATCAAATATTCACTTTTTACCTTTATTTGTTGCTAGATAATCAAATCATCTCAAGCTGGGTACATAGCAGGCGATCGTTAAATGCTCAAGAACAACTTTCTTCAGGAGTCCGGTTAAATACTTGTAATTAGGGATTTAGGATGACAAATAAGCAGCTATTTGTGACAATTTCACTTGTGTCATACTGCACACAGACATCTGCATTGAATGCGGTGTTATCAATCTGAATTACTCTTGGAGACATTTTTGGGAATAAAAGTACTAACAGTGGTAACAGTAGCACCAAGTATAATACTTGGCAAGACAGCAACACCCGCATAGTTTGCCGCCATAGGCATCATCACTAATATCCTATTGAAGTGAAAATATTTACCTTTAGAGGTGTCCAGTTGATTCTTGGTACTACGAACTCTTCAACCATCACCCTAGTAGGTATTGGTTAAGAAAAGTATTCACCTCATTCGCGCATAACCCGACATGGACTCTCTTACCTGATTTCCTGAGAATGTCTAATCCTTGACCATTATTGCGGGGGTCTGGATCAACTATAGATACATATATTTCATGTATACGACAATCTTTTGCGATCGCTAAAGCACATGCAGGTGTGCGTCCATGAAAAGAACAAGGTTCAAGAGTTACATACATTTTCAAAAAGTTGAAAGCTTCGCCTTGAATCTGTTTAAGTGCGTCAGCCTCAGCATGGTGTTTTCCTGGTACTTGCGTGTACCCTTGAGCTACTATCTTTTGGGTATCTACAATTACACAGCCTACTGGTGGGTTTGGCAAGCATTCCGGCAAAGCTTTTCTGCTTTGAGCTAAAGCAGCCAGCATAAATATTTCATCCATGTTTTAGCGTAAATTATCTAATGCCCTGTGCAACTTTCTCTCGAACCTAACCCCCAACCCCTTCCCTACAAGGGAAGGGGAGCAGGATCAAAGCCTCTCCCTCTGGGGGAGAGGAATGGAAGCGGGGTTCCAATAATAAGTTGCACATCGCGTTATCTAGATAAATTACACTACCAAGAATGAGTCATCTCTGGTTAAAAAAATCCCCATATTAAAATTTAGTAACTGTCACACTAATACCAGAATCGAGTTTAGGAACCTTAAGATACTCAATTGGCTCAGTACCTTGAGGACTTTGGGTATTTGTTGGCTTCTCACATTCCTTAAAGAAAGCGCCGGGATTATTGATGAACTCAAGCGGGTTAATAGTTTTGCATCCTTGCTCATGCACTAGCGAAATTGATTCAGCAGTTTGTTTAGGATTATTAGTCTGTCCCCTAAAATTACTCCATGTAGTGGTAATCGTCGCTGGTTCCGTCAATAAAACTCTGGCCTGATTGTGATAGTGAAACGACTTCTTCTGAGCATCACCTGTTGGGATGGGAAGATTTTCTTGGTTAGCATAGACACTCTGAGGTAGAGCGAGTGCGCTAATCACAACTACTAAGGAGATAAAACATCCTCTCATAATTCAATCTCTTAATGTCAGTTTAATAATTACAATTCGCTAGATAGAGACACCGAATAATAGCAGTCTAGTTTAAGTACTTCCAGTTAAAACTAATACAGCTAATAACAAGTATAGCTAAACTTCATTAAAAGTCGAGTCTAGTTTCAGATATAGATTTTTGTGCAGGAGTAGGTAGTTGAGCAATTCATGCTCTACCTACATCAGAATTTGACACTCCCCTGTTATCTGTCTCTCGTTGTAACTTTGCGAATTCATATTTCGTTACCCGTACTACTGGCGGTTTATCTCTCCTACGTGTTACCATACGATTACACGAATAAGACAAAAGCAATATTGTTTAGATAAATCTTGAAAGATGTATTTTGCGTCCATTGCAGAATATAAACAAAGTGATTGCAAGTTTACAGGTAAACCTAAAATGCTGGGATATAAACCCAAGGACGGGAACTATGTTGTAATTTTCACGTCCCAAGCCACATCAAAAAACCTTTCATCAGCCTGGGCAAATTAAACTGAGTCCGAGCTATTACAACTTCGATACTCAAATCACACAATCTTAATATTGCCAGTCCCGCATCATTACCCCAAATTGCTCATTGTTCAGAGCAATAATTAATTGTTGCTAAAAGCTTTTAAGAAGGTTAGCTAAATATCCATACAGTCTTTCCAAGTGTTTCTTTTCACTACACAAAGCCTACCTCTGAAATGCTTACATTGCTTGTAGACTGGTAAAATTACTATACTCCTTATTTTTAAGGTATTAGTTCCTCTTATCTTTTCGAGATGAGCGAACGCACGACGTATATGCTGGTATATATAAATTTTTTGTAAAGTTATCCAATTCAGTGTTCTTACATAATATGATATTGGATGTTAGGTTCTTAATCAACAATTACATCAGTATTAACGCAAGACTAAGTTAACCAAAAAATAGGGCACTAATAAATTGAGGAAAAAAGATTGTGAGTTATCTTGTTGTTTCTCTCAAGAGAATATAAAAACCTGGTTGTAAGTTAAAATCGCTACTTATTAAGTTAGTCTAAATATATGTAGCAAATAAGTTTCAGGCAGTTTAGTAGAATGTATTCCTTGAGTCATTGAAAGTGCGTTCATAACCCAAAAAATTCTAAAAATCGAACTATATTCTGGAACAGAATATAGCTGGAAGCAGGGTAGTGAAAATTAAAAATCTCTGTTAGTTTTACCTCAGTGAAAAGGTGGTTACTCATGGTAAATACAAATATTATCAACATGAATTAACCCAAAGTACTACTGCGGTGAAGTCCCATAAAATTTCTTGTAAATAGTCTTTATTTTATAATTTTCGTCTTATGGCAATGGAATCTTTACCACATTTTGAAGAAGTAAATGTTCAGAAATATTTAGAAGTTATCAAGCGGCGTTGGCTACCTCTAGTCGGAATTTTTAGCATATCTATTATCCTTGGTTACTTGTATGCATTTTCACTAAAACCCTCATACAAGGCAGAAGGAAGTTTGATGATTAAAACAAATCGCTCTTCCTCACTTACAGGGGTATCAGAAGACATAGGACGCCTAGAAGCTTTGAATCTGAACGATAATCCCCTGGAAACTCAGGTGAGAGTTATTGGCTCAAATCCAGTGATTGAGAAAACAATTAATTTACTTCATCTCAAAGATACTAAAGGCAAACCACTGACGATTACGGAGTTGGCAAACCAACTAAAAATAGAGGGAATCAAAGGCACTGATGTTGTACAACTTTCTTATAAAGGCAGCGATCCTCAACTGGCTGCCACAATCATCAATCAAGTGATGAAAAGTTATATCGACCTAAATATCGAGGCTAATCAGGAGGAAGCACGGACAGCCAAAGAGGTTCTTGTAACAGAAGTACCTAAAGCTGAGGACATCGTTACAAGAGCCGAATCAAAACTGCGGGTATTTAAAGAACAGAATAAAATTGTTGTCCTGGAACAAGAAGCAAACGCAGCAGTCGATACAATTTCTAAGTTAGGAAACCAACTTTCTGAAGCTCAAGCTCAACTAAATAATGTCACAGGTCGTTTAGAGCAGTTAAGCAGTGAAGCTCAGGTAAATCCACAGCAAGGTGTAATCGCATCTGAATTGAGCCAAGCACCTGGAGTTCAAAAAGTGCTTGCCCAACTCCAAGAAACAGAAAGCCAACTGGCACTAGAGCGTACCCGTTTTTCACCTGAACACCCGACAATTATTGGCTTAGAAGAAAAAGTTGCAGCTCTTAAGAGCTTGTTAAAAGAGCGGACAGGACAATTCCCTGGTACAGGGCAGATAACAGAGGGAAGTTTACAGGTTGGACAACTGCGCCAAAGCTTAATTGCAGATATTACTCGTGCTCAGGCAGACCGCATTGGTCTAGAGAGACAAATTGCCACACTCTCACAACAGCAAACTGCTTACATCAAACGAGCAAACAATTTGCCAAGGCTAGAACAGACTCAACGAGAGCTAGAACGGAAACTGCAAGCGGCTCAAACGACTTACGAAACCCTCTTAAAGAAACGCCAAGAAATTGATATTGCACAGAACCAAAAGATTCCTAATGCTCGTGTCATTTCCCCTGCTTTAATCCCCGATAAACCAGAAGGGCCTCGCAAAATTCTGTTTATTGTTGGTGGAGGAGCAGTTGGTCTTTTCTTAGGTATTATTGTCGCTTTTAGTTTAGATTTGATAGATCGCTCCGTGAAGACGGTACAAGAGGCTAAAGAAGTCTTGAAATACACTATTTTAGGAGTGATTCCCACACAAGGCAGAAATCCTAAAGCTCATTCTTCTAGAGCCGGAATTGATAGACCTATTCCCAGAATCATTGGTCGAGATATTCCTTACTTTCCTCTTGGTAACGCATACCAAATACTACAAGTAAACTTGAAGTTCCTCTGTTCTGATAAACCGCTTAAAAGCATTGTAATCACAAGTTCCGTTGCTAAAGAAGGAAAGTCTGACGTATCTGCAAATTTAGCTGTAACTATGGCTCAGGCGGGGCGTCGAGTGTTACTAGTGGATGCAGATATGCGTCATCCCATACAGCATCATATCTGGGATCTAAACAATACAGTTGGACTAAGTAATGTCATTCTTGGTGAAGTTTCTTTAGATGCAGTTGTTCAAGAAGTGATGCCTAATCTAGAGGTACTTACTTCTGGAGTTTTACATCCCAATCCAGTAGCAATGCTAGATTCTCAACGGATGGTAACATTGATAAGTAACTTTGGGAGAGATTACGATCTTGTTATTTTTGATACACCCCCTCTGTCAGGGATAGCAGATGCTGCTGTTTTAAGCACCCTCACTGACGGTATCTTATTAGTCGTTCGTCCTGGAGTAGTTGACTTGAACAGTGCGAATGCAGCTAAAGAATTTTTAACTCAGTCAGGTCAGAAGGTGTTAGGGATAGTGATTAATGGTGTGAACATTAAAAATGAATCTAATAGTTATTTACCTGAAAGTAAGAAACGACGAATTGAAGAAGATTTAGTATCTAGCAGCTTAACAAAATTTACCAAAGAGCGCTAATTTTTCGTATGCAGAGCCTGACTACAACCATCTAAACCAAAGTTTTTGACTGTAGGACTAAATTAATGACATTAAGCAAAAATCTCAAGCAATTCCTCAAATCAAATACTCCATTAGCTAAATGGAAAGGCTCTCTTTATACAAAGACAATAATTCTCAAAAATTATGTAAAAAATTATGATATATATAAGCAACTCTTATCTCCTCAACAAAGTAACGAATTGCTTACCAATCTGATTACAGATAGTAAACCTTTTATGATTAGTCGCTTTGGCAGCACAGAAGCTTATTGTGTAAATGAATACCTAAAAGGAAGTTATAAGGGATCTATATTTGAGTCGATGTCTAATGATTCTGGGTTTTTCCCAGTAGATGAAAAACATCTAAATCGATTTAGTCAACTTTTTCTAGAATCGTCGAAATCTATAGATGCTTTGGGAGTATGGTTTCAAATTGGAGAGCCAGAAATCATCAGAAATTCTTGTCCCCAAGCTTCTTTTGTTGAATTAAATACACTGGAGCCTTATTATCACAACAACCCTTGGAGCCAGAACCTGGAAGGGAAAAAAGTTTTAGTCATTCATCCTTTTGCAGAAACTATTCTATCACAATATCAAAACCATAGAAAGTTACTTTTTAAAAATCCAAATATTCTGCCTGAATTTGAATTAATTACCTTTAAAGCAGTTCAATCTCTGGCTGGAACTCAAACCCAGTTCAATACTTGGTTTGATGCTTATGATTGGATGTGCAACAACATTAAAGATCAAGATTTTGACATAGCTATTATAGGATGTGGTGCTTATGGGCTTCCATTAGCTGCTTACGTTAAATCTCTGGGTAAACAGGCTGTGCATCTTGGAGGAGCAACTCAAATTCTTTTTGGAATTAAAGGCAATCGTTGGGATAAGATTCCATTTTTTCAGTCTCTTTATAATGAACACTGGGTGAGATGTAGACCGGATGATATCCCTACAAATCCCTCAAAATATCCAGCCTATTGGTAATTGTAAGTTGTAAAAAATATCTCCCTTTTGTTTTTCTACTGAGGATGCATTTTTATATGGATATAAATAAAATCAAAACATCTTGCTTAATTAATAATTACAATTACGCTGAGTTTCTCTCAGAGGCAATTGATAGCGCTTTAAATCAAACAATTAAATTTGATGAAATTATTATTGTTGATGACGCATCCACAGATAATTCTGTGGATGTCATCACTAAGTTTACTCAATTAGCTAATGTTAAATCTATTTTGAAAGAAAAAAATCAAGGGCAATTATCATCCTTTAACGAAGGGTTTTTAGCTGCAACTGGGGACATTATATTTTTTCTAGATGCCGATGATATTTATGAACCTCAATATTTAGAAACCGCCCTGAATTTTTATAAGAGACGTAATGAATGTGATTTTATATTTTGTGCCTATAAAAAATTTGGGGCAGTGGAAGAAACATTTCAAGCTGATCCCGTTGATCTGGATTTAGGTTATTCAGTAATCAGAACTTTATATAGTGGTGAATGGATTGGCTCCATCACTTCAACATTGTCAATACGGAGAGAAATAATTAGAAAATTTTTACCTATTCCCAATATAGAAGATTGGCGTGTAAGGGCTGATGACTGTCTGATCTGGGGGGCTTCTTTGGTAGGGGCTAAAAAGTTTTATATGTCTAAACCCTTAGTGATGTATAGAATACATCAAAACAACCAGTATCATAACAAGAAATTTTTAGATATAGACAATAACTATGAATATAAGAGATTCTGGAAACGGAATTCTCTATTTAATTACATTCTGCAAAAAAATAATTTAAGTTTACCGTTATTATTGGCTTTCACATCTCTCAATGAGTTAAAAACAATACCATGCCCCAAATATGAAGATTTTATTTCATACATGAAAATAATATTTTTGTTTGAGAATAATTTGTTTTGGAAAACGAAAGGCATAATTTTATTATTTAGCTATTTTTTGAAAATTTTTATTGCTGGTAAATTTAAAATGTTGTAGGTGATCAATAATCTAAAAGCATAGATAAATCAACATAATGTTTCACCTTAAAAAACAAAGACAGTACACGAGAAAATGTCACAGAGTTAACTCCTAGAAATAATGCTAAGTAAATTAAAAATTCCCAGTTTATCAAAATTTAGATCTCGTTCGGGGCTGCGTGCAATTATTGCCAATACAGGTTGGTTATTTGCTGACCGCGTTCTCCGTATGGGTGCAAGCTTGGTTGTAGGAGTATGGGTAGCACGCTACTTAGGAGTACAGCAGTACGGTCTTTTTAACTATGCTTTAGCTTTTGTTAGCTTATTTAGCCCAATTTTCACTCTAGGGTTGGACGATGTAGTAATTCGCCATATTATCCGTCAATCATCCAACAGAGAGGAAATTTTAGGAACCACTTTTTGGCTAAAATTGCTTGGTGGAACTGCTTCTGTCTTATTGGCAGTTAGCACTATGTTTTTCTTAGGTGAGCATGAAACACTGAAGATATCGCTAGTTGCAATTTTAGGAATGGCAGGAATTTTCCGGGCGACTGATACCATTGATTTGTGGTTTCAATCACAGGTGCAGTCAAAATACAGTGTGATCGCTAGAAACATAGCGTTTCTGCTAAATACTGCAATCAAAATCGGACTAATTTTAACGAAAGCACCATTGTTAGCTTTTGCTTGGGTAACATTAGCAGAATTTGCAATGAGTGCAATTGGTTTAGTGATTGTTTACCAAGTTAAAGGGTATTCATTGTGGTTATGGCGTTGGAGTTTGTCTGCGGCCAAAACCCTTCTTAAAGAGAGTTTACCTCTAATTTTTTCGGGGTTAGCTATCATGATTTTTATGAGAATCGATCAGGTGATGTTAGGTCAAATGATCGGAAATAGAGAAGTAGGAATTTATTCTGCCGCTGTCCGTATTTCTGAAATTTGGTATTTTATTCCGGGGGCTATTGTTTCTTCTGTTGCTCCTTCAATTTACGCAGCTAAGGAAAAATCAGAAAGTCTTTACTATCAGCGAATAGGACAATTACTCAGTCTAATGACATGTATATCTTTAGGAATTGCTCTGCCAATGACATTCCTATCCGAAAAGATAATTATGGTGATGTTTGGAAGTGGATATGCGGCAGCGGGACCAATATTATCAGTTCATATTTGGACTTCTTTGTTTGTATTTATGGGTCTTGCAACATCACCTTGGTTTATTGCTGAAGGTTTGAACCATGTTTCTCTAGGTAAAACTTTATTTGGGGCCATACTCAACATTATTCTCAATTTATTCCTGATTCCTAAATATGGTGGACTTGGGGCTGCGAGTGCAACAATAACCTCACAAGCTGCTGCCACTTTTATATGCAATGCATTTGATTCAAGAACACAAAAGATTTTTAAGATTCAGGTGCGATCGCTTATTCCTTTTTATAAATATTGATCGTTATTATCGAACTTTTACATATCAAGTATATTTAGCCAAATTAATCCCAGATGGAAACGCCAGTAACTTTTATTATTTTCAAACGCCCACAAACAACAGAGAAGGTTTTTGAAGCTATTCGCCAAGCCAAGCCAACAAAACTTTTTGTCATTGCAGATGGGGCCCGCACCGACCGCGAAGATGAGACAGAAAAATGTGAAGCAACTCGCGCAATTATTGAAAGAGTTGATTGGGAATGCGAGGTGATCAAGAATTATTCTGATATCAACTTAGGTTGTGCAAAACGAGTATCTAGTGGTTTAGATTGGGTATTTGATAATGTTGAAGAAACAATTATTCTAGAAGATGATTGTATCCCTCATCCGACATTTTTCAGATTTAGCGAAGAACTGCTAGAAAAATATAGAAACGATACCAGAATAGCCACCATCTCTGCTCAAAATCTTCAATTCGGACGAAAACGCACCAATTACAGTTACTATTTTTCTCGCTACAACCACTGCTGGGGTTGGGCAAGTTGGAGACGGGCTTGGCAGCATTATGATTTGACCATCAAACTCTGGCAAGAAGTGCAATCAGAAAACCTCTTACATGACATTCTTATAGACCCAAAAGCAGTAAGTTATTGGCGACGAATATTTCAGTCTGTTTATAACAATCCTACAGGTATAACCTGGGATTACCAATGGACATTTGCCTGCTGGATGCAAGGGAGCTTAAGCATTATTCCCAATGTCAATTTAATTTCTAATGTTGGCGTTGGTGCGGACGCGACTCACTTCACTTCCAACCAGGAATTTTCATTCATCAATATGTCGATGCAAGCAATGGAATTTCCTTTAAAACATCCACCGTATATTGTGAGGAATGTAGAGGCAGATAATTTCACTCAGAAAACAGTATATAAAGCAACTATATTGAATATTTTTAAAGAGGAAGTGAAGAAAAGATTGAATTACTCAACGATAAAAAAATAGTGATATCTTTTAGTTAATTAATTAAATGTCAATAATGAACGTAAAGTTAACAGAAAAAATATTAACTATCTTGTTATTACTCATTGCAGCAGGGGTATTAACAATACACCCTGCACAAGAAGTTTCTATGTCTACCCTTGGAGGCGACAAGGTAGATACTTTGTTCAATATAGTTTCATATTTAATATTGTTTTATTTTTTCATTTCATACTGGAAAGGTTTTATTTATGTAATTACCAAAAGTCCATTACAGTTTTTTTTACTAGCAATAGTTCTATTTTCTATATTGTGGTCAGAAGACCTAAGTTCTACTCTAAAAGATATAAAAGGTCTAATCCGAATATATTTTCTTGCCATCTATTTGGCAATACGTTATCCCCTTAGAGAACAAATGAGGCTAATAGCTTGGGCGCTTGGTGCAGCTGCATTATTGTCTATGATATTCTCTGCATTCATACCAGGTTATATTCACACATCACCTGAATTATTAAATATGTGGAGCGGAATTTATGGTCATAAAAATGAATTAGGTTACATGATGAATTGGAGTGCAGGAGTTTTTTTACATCTTGCCCTTAGTAGCTATCGATATCGCTGGTTGATGTGGGCATTATGTGGGTTATCTATATGTCTAATTATCCTCACACGTTCAACAACATCTTTGGCGATCTTATTGACAATGATATTACTTTTGCCTTTTTATCAATCCTTTAAAAAAACTAATTATAAATTACAAGTTATTATGATTACTTCAGCTTTAATGCTACTCATTATTTTTTCAATATTACTGATTAATAATGCCGAAACTGTAGTTGGCACTTCAGGGAAAGACCTGACCTTCAATGGACGCTCTGATCTTTGGGAACTAGTGATATCTAAGGTTTTGGAAAGACCTTGGCTAGGTTATGGATTTTCTGGATTTTGGACTAGTAATGCTGCATCTAATCTGAGAGCTACTTATGATTGGGCAAGCAATGCTCACAATGGCTTTTTAGAACTATTGTTAGAATTAGGATTTTTAGGTTTCTTAACTTTTGCGGCAGGATTTATCCGGTTCTTTGTAATGGCACTGACTCGAATTGTTTCAGTGGCAGAAAAACCTGAAGATTATTGGCCAATGCAGATGCTAGTTCTCATCGTCATCGTGAATTTTTCAGAAGCAAGATTATTAACTCCCAGTTGGAATTGGTTAATGTATGTCACAACCTCTTTATCTCTGACTCTTAGTTTTCAACGGACACCAATATTTGAAGAAGAATTCAGAAGTCAGAATTCAGGAG